>RFXV01000003.1 GCA_009921445.1 Flavobacteriia bacterium | reverse complement strand
TTCGCCGATTACTTTGACGGCCTGGACAACGACCGCGACGGCTGCCCGGATGGGGTGCGCGATCCGGTCACTGGTTTGTGTCGTCCGGAGGATCCGCTGACCGGCCTGAACGAACGGATCATCATGTCCGGATTCATGTATTACAACAACGGTGGAACCACCAACATTGCGCAGACATCCGATCCAGACAACGCAGCCGAATTCTACAACTACATGCGCAATCTGTGGAAGAACGGTAATCCATTGGTGGTGGAGACACCTTCTGGGCCCTTCAATCCGGGCAATGGAGATGGCTTTACCAACGACGGTTCAGGACAGCGTACGTTGTATGCCTATCCTGGCAGCACCTTCGATACTACGGGGATCACTGCGCCTGTGGCATCCACCAATTGGTATGAGAGCCCCAACAATCAGGCAGACAAGCGTGGTCTCCACTCAGCGGGTCCTTTCTCACTGGCACCTGGAGCGTTGAACTTTATCACGACAGGCGTGGTCTGGGCAAGGGATTTCACCAACTCGGATCCATTTGCCTCTGTCGACAAAGTGATCATCGCCGACGACAAGGCGCAAAATCTTTTCGACAACTGCTTCCAGGTACTCGATGGCCCTACGGCTCCGGATATGGAGATCATTGAGCTCGATCGGGAATTGGTCATCACGCTGAACAATCCAAGTACGAGCAACAATTTTGGCCTGGGCTATTACGAGTTCGATCCAACCATTCCACCGCACGTTGGGAATTTCAACAAGGAATCCGATTCTCTTCGATACTACAATTATGTGTTTGAAGGGTATCAAGTGTTCCAGCTGGCCAATGCCAATGTGACCGTTTCGGATATCTATGATCCGAGCCTGAGTCGCCTTGTGGCTCAATGCGATCTGGAGAACGGCATCACCAGGATCATCAACTACACCCGTGATGACGAAATGGAGGCCGATGTCCCTCAGCTGATGACCTTGCAGTACAACAACGAAGGAGTACAGCATTCATTCCGTGTTTTGGAAGACGCCTTTGCAGAAGGCGATCGCCGATTGGTCAACAACAAGGAGTACTACTTCACTGTGGTGGCCTACGGTCATAATGACTATTCCTCATTTGTGAATCAGGCACCGTCGGGGACCAACCAAAAGGTTCCCTACATCGCGGGTCGTCTGAACAACCTTGAATATCTGGCCATTCCTCATCTCACCTCTCCAGAGCAGAACGGTTTGGTGATCAACGCTCAGTACGGCGATGGCGTGGATGTCAAGCGGGTAGCCGGAATGGGCAACTCGGGTCGCTTCATCGATATCGCAGAGAGCGATAAGGAGCTCATTGTGCGCGATTTCAAGTTGGATGAGTTTACCTATGAGAGGGGTTTTGCGCCGGTCGATCTCAAGGTGGTCGATCCCAAAAGCATTCCTGCAGGAGATTATGTCCTGGAGTTCGATACAGTCGGTCCATCTGCCCGCTGGAGCATCTATGATGTCACAAGCGGTTCGGTATTGGCCGAATCCGACACAACGCTGGCGGTCAAGGCAGAGCAGATCATCCCAGAGCTGGGCATGTCCCTGACTGTTGAAGATGTTCTTCCTCCCGGTAACGATGAGGATGGAATTCGCGACAATGGGGTGATCGGAGGGGAGATCATCTTTGAGGATCCGCAGATCCCCTGGTTGTCCTTCATTCCGGATGGAGAAGGCTATGATGCTTTCAACTGGATACTGGCAGGTCCAAACAGCAATGGTGCCTCTGGTACAGCAGCTGACGTCTATGGTGACTACGGAGGAGATCCGTTGAATTTCTTCGGGAATATCCTCGAGAGCCAGTGGGGCCCATACGCCTATACCAGCCACTTATACCGCGCATTCTCAAATTTCACGATCGGCTACGGACCGGCATTGGCAGTGAATGAAAGCCAGCAGTCGCGTCCGAATATTCAGGACATACACAGTGTGGATGTCGTGGTGACCAGCGATCGGTCCAAATGGACACGCGTTCCTGTCTTTGAGATGGGTGAGGACCCAGGGCTGACCGTGGGGAATGTGGAAAAATGGCGTCTGCGGCAGGGTACGAGCTACAAGCTTCAGGGCGATCAGCTCATCGAAGATCCGAACCTCGAGCCAGGATGGAGCTACTTCCCGGGTTATGCAGTAGATGTGGAAACAGGTGAAAGGCTCTGCATGGCCTTTGGTGAGAATTCGTGGTTGATCAGTGAGAATGGGGCGGATATGCTTTGGAATCCAACCAGCACCGTCTTCCAGGTGCCTTCCAATACGATCAACGGCGGATTGGTCATGGGCGGGCTGCACAACATCTATGTCTTTGCGCCCAAGCTGCGGGAGGGACTGAACATTAGAGACATCACCTACAAGGGAGACGCGATCGACGACTTCCCACTGAAGGACAAGATCGACCGCTGGATCGTGCCGGATCAGGTGGCCTTCAACCGTTCGATGATGTGGACATCCATCCCCTTCACACAGCGGGGCTATGGTTTTATAGACCCCTACAGTACGGAATTGCCGTCGGATGTGACCATCAAGTTGCGTATGGACAGACCTTTTGAACGCTACGAGACGGATCCGGCCTACTCAGGTTTTCCTCGCTATGAGTTTTCGACCAAGGCCATTGCTGCCCGCGCCAATGATGTCAATGTGGCCGAGAGCGCATTGGACCTGATCCGAGTGGTTCCCAATCCGTACTACGGATCTTCTTTCTACGAAGATTCGCAATTGGACAACATCGTCAAGATCACCAATCTGCCTGAGCGTTGTACGATCTCTGTTTTCGGGCTCAACGGCACACGTGTCCGTCAGATCAGAAAAGACAACACGCTCACATTCGTCGAGTGGGACCTCAGGAACGACTACAATGTGCCCATATCAAGTGGAGTGTACATCATCCACATCGACGCAGGAGAGCTTGGCGAAAAAGTAGTCAAGTGGTTTGGAACCTTGCGTCCGGTAGACCTGAACTCATTCTGATGAATCTTGAAATGCGAACGATGAAGAAAAGATCAATCATAGGGGCGCTTGCCGCGGTATTCATGGCCAGCGCACTCTTCGCAGGAAATCCGCAGCGCGTCGGTTCGGCAGCGGCATTTGAACTGCTCATCAATCCATGGGCGAGAAGTGCTGGCTGGGGCGGATCGAACATCTCGGCAGTCCGCGGATTGGAATCGTCCTATCTGAACGTAGCCGGATTGGCCTTCACCTCCGGTACGGAAGTGATGTTCTCCAACACCCAGTGGCTGATGGGCTCAGATATCAGCATCAACACGGTCGGCCTCAGCCAGAGGGTTTCCGATGGCGGAGTCTTGGCTTTGTCGCTGACCTCCTTCGACTATGGCGAATGGGACATCACAACGGTCAATCAGCCTGAGGGTGGAGTGGGAACGATCGCTCCTTCGTCCATTGTTCTGGGTGTTTCATACGCGCAGAAATTCACCAACACCATTTATGGAGGGGTCACCATCAAGGTATTCAACCAGAGCATCAACAACCTGTCGGGATCGGCCATCATGGCGGACGCAGGTGTGCAGTACATCACCGGTGAAGATGATCATATCAAATTCGGTGTCACCCTGAAGAATGTGGGATCCAATTTGATCTTTGAGGGGGACGGCAATGCCATCACCCTTCCCGTGCCACAGGGCGGTTACAGCCAGAGCTATGAGCAGCTGTCTTCTTCCTTTGAGCTGCCCTCTCAACTGAGTCTAGGTGCGAGCTATGACTTTTTGTTCACCGATGGATACCGCATCACTCCGGCCTTGAGTTTTCAGTCCAATTCATTCGAGAAAGATGTGTTCACAGGAGGTCTGGAGTTTGCATGGAAGCAGTTCCTGATGGTCCGTGCGGGCTATGCCTATTTCGACAATCGGGTGGACGACGGTCAAAAGACCACGGCACTCACGGGAATGAACTACGGGATGACCTTCCGCGCCCCGCTTCGCAAAGGTTCGAGCAGTTATTTCGGCTTGGACTATGCCTACAGGGCCACCAATCCGTTCAATGGAATTCACACGCTTTCCGTTCAGTTCGATCTCTGATCCTAAGCAGACTCCTTTTACTTTCTATCTTTACAAAGGAAAGAGGCCAGAAGGTCTCTTTCTTCGTTAATAGCTGATTACCATGGCGAATACTTCATACTATACTGAGGAAGGACTTCAGAAACTCAAGGACGAACTCAATCAACTTCGCGACGTTGAACGCCCGAGCATTTCCCGTCAGATCGCGGAGGCGCGGGACAAAGGAGACCTCTCCGAAAACGCAGAATACGATGCGGCCAAGGAGGCACAGGGCCTGTTGGAGATGAAAATCGCCAAGCTCGAAGAAGTCGTGGCCAATGCGCGCGTCCTTGATACGGATCAGCTGGATGTGAGTAAAGTGATGGTTCTTTCCACCGTTCGTCTGAAGAACCCAGCCAATGGAATGGAATTCCAGTACACCTTGGTCTCTGAATCGGAGGCCGATCTGAAGGCCGGTAAGATCTCGGTGGGTTCTCCCATCGGAAAAGGGTTGTTGGGCAAGGAAGTTGGCGACTTGGCGGAGATCCAGGTGCCCAATGGCATCATGAAGCTGGAGGTTCTCGAGATCTCCCGCTGATGGATTCCATCTTCAGTAAGATCATTCGGCGAGAGATCCCTTCCTACACGGTCGCTGAAGACGACAAGCACTATGCTTTCCTCGATATTCGGCCCCTGCGAAAGGGGCATACTTTGGTGGTTCCCAAAAGAGAGGTCGACCATCTGATCGATCTGAGCGAGGCGGAGCATTCAGCGCTTTGGACCTTTGCCCAAAAGATCGCTCTTTCCATCAGGGAGTGCATGCCCTGCACCCGGGTAGCATCTGTCGTATTGGGAATGGAAGTTCCGCATGCACACATTCACCTGATCCCCATCGATCAGGAGTCGGACATTCGCTTCGATCGTGCGCCCAAGGCTTTCACGGAAGAAGAAATGAAGGTCATCGCTTCAGAGATCAGCGAGGGCATCTCCTTATAATTCCCGGTCCGGATTGTTCCGCAAATAGGAGGACCAATCGCCCGAGCCAGACCTTTTTCGAATGCTTTTTTTGGGTTGTTCAGTATCGGTAGGCTGACCCATCTGAAGGAAATGACAGAAGGCCACAGCCAATGCATCGGTGGCATCCAGGGTCAGCGATTCGTCTTCGGGGATGGTCAAAAGGGCGTGCAGCATACGCGCCACCTGTTCTTTGCTTGCCTGCCCCTTTCCCGTAATGGACATCTTGACCTTGCGCGGTGCGTACTCGAATACATCACATCCTTTGCTCATTCCAGTGGCCATGATGACCCCTTGGGCACGACCGAGTTTGAGCATGGACTGAACATTCTTTCCGAAAAATGGCGCCTCGATCGCCAGGATATCTGGCTGATGCCGGGTGATCAATTCTTCCGTCTCACTGAGGATCAGTCCGAGTTTCTCAACTGAGTTCTTGTTGGCAGGGAACTTTCTGATGCCGTGTTCGAGGTATACAGCCTGATTTTTACTGACTTCGACCAAGCCAAAACCCATGATATTCGTTCCGGGATCGATCCCCAAGATGCGTTGCGCCATAAGCAGGCAAATTAGCGTATTTTGAATCTGTGCTGGCCGACTCCTCCGCTCTTTTAGTGATCCTCTGTGTGCTGCCTGTTCTGGCCTATTGCCTGTTGGGTTGGCGTGCATATGCGGCTTTGTCCAAGGGCAGGAACACCGCTGAACCAGACGGTCAAAATGTGCCAATAAGCATTGTCATTCCCTTCAGGGATGAACTGGAGAATCTCAGGCAAAATATGCCGCGTTGGAGCGAACTGCTGGAGGGCAACCCAATGGCCGAATTGCTGTGGGTCGATGATCATTCGACAGATGGGGGAATGGAGTGGCTGAAGTCCGTGGATCGGCACAGACGTATGAAGATCTTGTCGAGTGCAGGAGAGGGAAAGAGCGCAGCCACCGATCGGGGGGTGAAAGAGAGCCGATATGATCTTCTGGCGCTGACCGATGCAGACTGGATTTTTTGGCGCTGATGGCAGCGACCGAAGCGGCAGTGCGCATGGGAAGACCAGTCATGGCCAATGGGGCCAATATGCTGATCCGGAAAGAGGACTATCTCCTTCTTACAGCCGAGCTCGATCCGGCAGATCGTCGGGTGGGAGAAGACGTCTTTCTCCTGCATGCGCTCTGGGCCCGTTGGGGAAAGGGATCGGTCGTTTTTGATGACCGCCCCGAGGCGCGCGTCCACACTTCAGCACCAGGAAATATTCGGCAATTCTTCCTGCAAATGCTTCGGTGGGGCGGCATCGCGAAGCGCTACAAAGACCGGGCTGCAGCAGGCCTGAGTCTTCTTGTCTTTCTGTCCAACTTCAGCCTGATATTCAGTTTGTTCGCCCTTCCTCTTGGCTGGCTTCTCTGGACAACGAAGGTGGTCACAGATGGTTTTCTTCTCTGGAAGGTGGTGTCCAAATACGATCGGCGGGATGCATTCCATTGGTTCCTGCCGCAGAGCCTGCTATATCCGTTCTATACTGTGCTCATTGGCGCCTTGTCCCTTGTCTTCAGTCCGCTTTGGAAGCGCCGAGCTGTCTGAGATCTCCACCGCTGGGCGCCTGATAGACCATCAGCCCGAAGAAGGGCGCTGCCGCCATCAGGTGGTCGAAGATGTCGGAGAGGATGCCCTCATATTCCAGCCAGGCCGATGTATTGGTGAAGCAATAGAGCTCGAGCGGAAGGCCTTTTTCTGTGGGCTGAAGCTGTCGGACCATCAGCGTCTCTGCTTCGGTGATCTGTGGATTGTTTCGAATGTATTCGGTGGCATAGGTTCGGAACGCACCGATATTCGTCATATTCCGGCCATTGAGCATGATCTGCTTGTCCGCATTGTGCTCCGTATTGTATGAGTCGATCTCCGCTTGTTTTGTACCGATCTGAGCAGAGATGATCTGGAAGCGTTGCATCTCCTTTTTCAAGGCATCGTCCACAAAGCGAATGGAATGGACGTCGATGAGTAAATGCCTTTTGATCCGTCGCACGCCGTCTGTGGACATGCCGCGCCAATTCTTGAAAGAGTCTGAGACAAATGCGTAGGTCGGGATGGTGGTGATGGTCTTATCGAAATTCTTGACCTTGACAGTGGTCAGATTGATCTCGGATACATCCCCGTCCGCTCCGTATTTGTCCATGCTGATCCAGTCGCCCACCCGGACCATATCGTTCATGGAGAGCTGAATGCTCGCGACCAGACCGAGGATGGTGTCCTTGAAGACCAAAAGGAGGATCGCTGTGCCCGCACCGAAGGCACCGATGACCGTCAGCGGACTTTCGCCAATGAGCTGACTCAGGATGAAGATGCCAACGAAGATGTAGTTCACAATGCCGAAGAGCTGGATGAAACTGCCCACAGGCTTGCCTTCGAAATATTCGGACTGCTTCAGCAGGATCTTGATGGCACCGAGTACACGGTTGATCACCAAGCCGATCAGGAAAATGACATAAATGACCACCCACTGATCGATCAGGGCCACCACCTCAGGAAAATCAGAGAGGGCGAAGTCAGTGCTCCAATTGATGATCAGGGCGGGAACGATATGCGCCAGGCCATTAAAGACCTTTTGCTCGTAGAAGATGTCGTCCCACTCATTTTTCGTCCGTGAGATGATCTTTTTGACCATGCGCGAAATGCCATAGCGGGCTATTCGGTCTGCCGAGAAGCTGATCAATAGGATGATCAGCAGGTCGAGCCCTAAGGTCAGCCGCTCAGCTGTCGAGGGGTCTGCTCCGATCTGCTCAAAAAAATTCTGGGCCCAATGGCCAATGTCCGCCTGTTCCATGATGGGATGAATAAACAGCTGCAAAATTAGGCGGATATCGTTAGAGTTCGAGCGACACCTCTGCTGTGCTTATGGCCGATACGTTGAAATACCCCAAGCCGATCCGGTCTGGCTGACTGAGGCATTCGATGTTTCCGATCAGTGGGGCAGGGGGTGGATCGAAGGTGCTGCCCACCTGGGCCGTTTGAGAAAACATCAGGTTCAGATAGTCGAAATAGGCCACGGAGATGGAAGATTGCTCCACGCGATAGGTCGTTCCCTCAGGTTTGGGATCGTTCTCGAATTGCACAGCCGGAAAGTCCACATTGTCGAAGGAGCGACCATTCCACAGATCGTCCTCGTAGGTGGTGAGGTCCGTCGGTGCATCGCGAATGGTGTCATTTCGCCATATTCGGAGGCGGTAGTGATCACGTTGATCGGCCAGGTCGCTGAAGGTGAAAAAGGGATACAGACCTTCTTCCTGGAAGGGCGGGTCTTCCTCGAGATATTCAGAATAGACACTGTCGATCAAAGCCACTGGCTTGAGTCGCTCAGGACGACTTCGCCACGTTCCAGCGGCGATCGCAGGATTGCCCTGCGCAATTTCTACGGTAATATGATAGGTTCTTCCCGCAACGCCTGTTTGGTCGGATCGGTAATAGCCGGCAGAATCCTCCGCGAGCTGGTCGATCTCCAAGCCGTTTTCAAAGAGGCGGATCACTGCTCCGCTGACGCGCGGCGTTGCCTGATTGGAAAAATAAGGTGCACTTGTGGTGAGGGTCACTCCTGTGCTGTCACCGTCTGTGATCCGGCCATTGACCACAAGAAGAGGCTCTGCATCCGGCAGATCGAGCTCGATCACATCTTCGCAAGCGCTCAAAACGAGCAGACAAATTCCAGAAATGAAGAGTTTCCCTTTCATCAGAATTTGAAATTATAGGTAACGGAAGGGATCATTCCCCCGAAGATGGAAAGCCGGATCGCCTCGGTCACTTGTGGGTTGAATTCATCTTGACGGAAGAAAACGGAATAGGGGTTCCTTCGTCCATAGACGTTGTAGATGCCAAAAGCCCAGCTGCTTTCCCATTTGCCTTGCTTCTTTGGTCGCGGCACGTAGTTGGCGCTCACATCCAATCGGTGGTATGAAGGTGTGCGCGCGCCATTTCGGTTGTTGTAGACGGGATAGATGATGCCGGTCTCGTACTCGGCACGTGCCGACGGATAGGTGACCGGTCGCCCGCTTTGGAAGACCCAAACGCCGCCCACATCCCATTTTTCTGAGATCTTGTAGGTGGCCACCAGGCTGACGTCGTGGGTCTTGTCGTAATTCGCGGGGTACCAAGCCCCCTGGTTGATCTGCTCGCCTTTGAAAGCTCCGTCCACCAGCCGTTCGGTGCGGGAAAGGGTGTAACTGATCCAGCCCGTCCACTTTCCGGAGTTCTTTCGCAACAAAAGTTCGAGCCCATAAGCGCGTCCCTTTCCTGAAAGCAATTCCGTTTCTATGCGTTCATTGAAGATCAAGTCTGCTCCGTCCTTGTAATCCACGATCTGGCTCATGGACTTGTAATAGGATTCCACAGAGAAGTCATAGCGGTCGCCCCACAGCTGCCATTCCGCGAAATAGCCCAGAGACAATTGATCCGCTGTCGCCGGGTCGATGTGTTTGCCGCTTGGTCTCCAAATATCGATGGGCGTTGTGGCAGTGGTATTGGAGATCAGATGGATGTATTGCCTCATCCGGTTGTAGCTGATCTTCAGCGATTGCTTGTCGTTGAGCAAATAAGTGAGTGCCATACGCGGTTCCAGACCCTGGGCATCAAAGAAAGATTCGATCACCTCGCCCTTTGCATAGTCTTGCTGTCCGATCACGGTGGAGTCTTCGCGACTCATTCCCGGCCGGTATTCGTAGACCGTCCCTGCACCCATCTGCGCAAATGCGCTGTAGCGCAAGCCGTAGTCGATGCTGATCCTGTTGCCCAACTCATTTCTAAAGCGCAGATAGGCCGCGGGTTCAGTGGCATAGAGCCGATCCAGTCGGGAACTGATCGACCCGCTGATAATGGCCGGATCGAAGGTGTACCAGGTATTGGTCAGTCCAAAGTCAACCGTGAAGCCGGGTCGTTTGTACCAATTGAAAGCCGCCTTGGTCACGTAATTCTGAATGCGGGAGTTCCAATTGAACGTGAATGCCTGATCGGCCGGTGTGCCCAGATCGTAGGTGTAGTCGCTGTACACCAGGGTGAAGTTGGCGAACAGGTCCTCCCTCAGCACACTGTTCCAGCGGAGTGTGACCGTTCCGTTGCCCCAGGCGAAGTTGAAAGCATTTTGTATCCCGAATACATCACGCCCGAAGTAGCTCGAAAGGAAAACGGTATTCTTGGAATCAATTCGCCAATTCATTTTGGCATTCAGATCATAGAAGTACAATATGCTTCGGTTGATCGCCGGATCGGACGAGGCCTTCAGGAAGAGATCGGCATAGGATCGCCTTCCAGCGATCAACCAAGACAATTCATCTTTGACAATAGGACCTTCAAGAAGTATCCGGCTGCTCAGCGCACCCAGTCCTCCTGTCGCCCCAAACCGTTTCGAATTGCCTTCCTTTTGCCGGATATCGAGTACCGACGACAGGCGTCCACCGTAATTGGCCGGTACGCCTCCCTTGTAGAGTTTCATGTCCTTGACGGCATCTGCATTGAATATGGAGAAGAATCCCAACAGGTGGGAAGAATTGAACACCGGTGCCTCATCTCCGAGGATGAGGTTCTGATCGATATTTCCTCCGCGTACATTGAAGCCGCTCGCTCCTTCTCCCACTGTGCTCACGCCGGGAAGCAAGGTCAGGGTGCGAATCACATCCACTTCACCCATCAGCTGAGGGATCTTTTTGATCTCCTTGGGCTTGAGTTTATTGACCCCCATTTCGGTGTTCTTCACCGGATCGTCCAAGGCACTTTCAGAGACGACCACCTCCTGGATCAATACATTGGTCTCCGCCAAACGGATGTGCTCCTGCAAATCTGCGGTGAGCTGGAGCTTGCGGCTTACCTCTTTGTAACCGATGTAGGAGAAGCGCAATGTGTAGCTGCCTTCCGGAATGTTCAGGGCATAGTAGCCATAGCTGTTACTCACGGTTCCCTGGCGGAGCTCTTCAACAACGACACTGACTCCGATCAATAGCTCTCCGGTCGCATCGTCTCGAATGGTGCCGCTGATCGTATGGCTTTGCGCGCGAACGAGCAGAGGAAGTAGGACCAAGGAAAGTGCAGCGAGCTGTCGGAGCAATGAATTCATTCTAGGGGGTGGAGTGCGAAATAAAGATCTTTTCTGAAGCAGACAGACAGACGAAATGTTAATTCTTCGTCAAACACTGTATCGGAAGCGATCAATGAGCCGTTGGGATGTTATAGTTTCACACTACATTCGAATCACGCTCATGCGCCACAGCTCTCGCATTTTTTTTCTTCTGCTACTCTCGTGTTCGGTCTTTCTGATCGCTGCTCGTTTTCCGCCCTCCGATCCGGATGAACGGAACAGGGTGCTCATTTCACTGATCAACAATATCCTTTCTTCCAGGCACTACGATCCAAAGGCTTTGGATGACAGCTTTTCAGAAACGGTCTTCGAAGAATACATGGAAGACCTGGATTACGGAAAGCGATTTTTCCTGGCGTCGGATGTGGAGGCGCTTGCTTATTACTCCAGCCGCATTGATGAGGAGATGGTGATGAGCGGTACGGAACTCTTCGACAGCAGTACGGCGGTACTGCTCAAAAGACAAAAGCTGGCCGAGTCCTGGGTGAATGAATGGCTTTCCGCTCCCTTCGACTATGAGAAGGAAGAATTCTTTGAATTTGATGGAAACAAGCGGAGCTATGCCAAGAGCCAGAGTGAGTTGAAAGAGGTTTGGCGCAAGTACTTGAAATCACGGGTGCTTTCCAGAGTATACGAGCGTCTTTCCGGGCAGGAAAAAGACACCGCGGACCGAAGCTCTTTTGAGGAGATCGAACAGAAAGCCCGGAGTCGGGAACTCGAGCTTCAGAACGATTGGTTCGAATCGATGCGGGACATGAGGGAGGAAGACTGGATGGGCGTCTACATGAATGCGATCACTGGTTATTTCGATCCGCACACCGAGTATTTCCCACCGCAGCAAAAAGAGGAGTTTGAAATACAGATGAGCGGTCAGTTCGAGGGAATTGGTGCGCAACTCAAACAGGGAGGGGAATTTGTGACCATTGAAAAGATCATTTCCGGCAGTGCATCCTGGCGTCAGGGCGAGTTGGAGCCCGGAGACAAGATCGTCAAGGTGGCCCAAGGTGAGGAGGAGCCTGTAGATGTCGTAGGGATGAAGCTTCGGAAGGTGGTCAAACTCATTCGAGGCCCCAAGGGAACGGAGGTCCGATTGACTGTGCGAAAGCTGGACGGTACCAATCAAGTCATCCCCATCGTACGCGATGTCGTGGAACTCGAAGCGACCTTTGCCAAATCTGCTGTGATCGGTCCAAGGGAAGGTGACGATCGAAAAATGGGCTACATCAAGCTGCCCAAGTTCTACGTGGATTTTTACAATGAAAACAACAGAAATTGCGCCGAGGACGTCCGGACGGAGATCGAAAAACTCAAAAACGACGGCATCGATGGTTTGATCCTGGATCTTCGCAACAACGGCGGTGGATCACTGGATGCGGTGGTCAAGATCGTGGGTCTGTTCATTCCCAAAGGCCCAGTCGTGCAGGTCAAGACCGCGGATGGGCGCAAGAAGGTCCTGCGTGATTCGGATCCGGATGTGGCTTATGACGGTCCATTGGTCGTCATGGTCAATGAATTCAGCGCCAGTGCTTCCGAGATCTGTGCAGCCGCTCTTCAGGACTATGGACGTGCGGTGATCGTCGGAAGTGAAGCGACCTTTGGAAAGGGAACCGTACAGAACATCTACAATTTGGACCGTGCCACGATGAATGCGAGGGTCAAGCCTCTGGGCGCGCTTAAGATCACCATACAGAAGTACTACAGGATAGATGGGGGCACCACCCAACTCAAAGGTGTGGAGCCAGACCTGGTGATGCCAGATGCGTACATGGATCTCGAGTTTGGCGAAAAAAAGCAGCGCCACCCCATGAGCTATGACGAGATCGGTAGTGCTCGATTTGATCGCTCAGACAAATGGTCCAAGGATTACAGAAAAGCAGTGAAGGCATTGGGCGAGCAGATGCAGGAGGAGGCGGTCTTCGATAGCATCCGCATGCACGCGGCCTACCGAAAGCAGCAACAAGACCTGAGCCGGATCCCTTTGGATCTCGATGCCTATACCCAGCGCGAGCAGGATCGGCGGGAAGAGGCCAAGAAATTCAAAGGACTCTATCGTCTGAATGCCTCGGATCGTTTCCAAGTCGGTTTCAATGCGGCAGATGATGCCCTGATCACTGAAGAGAAGGACCGTGAGGACCGCGAGAAGTGGCACAAAAATCTGGGCAAGGATCTCTATCTCTATTGGTCATCTGAACTGATCAGAACGCTCTGATGCGCCCGATCTGGAAAGGGTTGTGGAAAGATCCGGTCTCCGGCCTTGCTCTTCTCTGGCTCATCACCCTTTCCACGACGGCCTTGATGGCCTACTTCATCGCTCCTGTCTCCACCGAATATGCCAATGAAATGCTTCCCTCGAAGGCGCTTGTTCCTCCGGGAACAAAGACGCTTGTATACGTGCAGAGAGATGCTGAGCGCAGTAGCTGGGATCGATTCACAGGCGGACAGGTGCAGCCGGTACAGATACATCCGGTTGCGGACTTCCAAAAAAAGGATGTGGCCTACGATCTGCTTCTGGAGGGCAGGCCGGATGCAGTCGGATTCCGCATTCGAGCATCAGAGGATGAACTGCAGCAGCGCACCTTTTGGCTCGGTACGGACCGCTATGGTCGCGACGTCCTTTCGCGGCTCATCATTGGTGCACGCATTTCCTTGTCTGTGGGTTTCGTGGCCGTGCTCATTTCGCTGCTCATTGGCGTGCCTCTGGGCGCCATAGCGGGATTTTATGGCGGAAGGGTGGATTCCTTTATTCAGTGGTTGCTTCAGGTGGTCTGGAGCATTCCCACACTGCTGCTGGTCATTGCACTCACTTTAGCGCTGGGCAAAGGGCACTGGCAGGTATTCATTGCCATTGGGCTCACCATGTGGGTAGAAGTGGCCCGAGTGCTGCGCGGAGAGGTGAAAAGCCAGTCCAAGAGGGAGTATGTGGATGCAGCCGTGGTTCAAGGCTTTTCATCGCTGTACATTTTGCGCAAGCATGTCTTGCCCAATTCATGGGCACCTCTGATCGTCGTATCAGCCGCCAATTTTGCTGCGGCCATACTCATGGAGAGCGGTTTGTCCTTTTTGGGTCTGGGTGCTCAGCCTCCAGTGCCCAGCTGGGGCGGAATGATCCGCGACCACTACAGCTTCATCCTCATGGGGAAGCCTTGGCTTTCGCTCGCTCCAGGCATCCTGATCATGCTCACAGTATTGAGTTTTATGATGATCGGCAACAGATTGCGCGATCTGCTCGACGTGCGCAACGGCTGATGGCGATTTAGGACTGATCCTTAGAGGAGTAGATGTCCGCGAGCTCCAGCTGCATGGGCTGATGGGTCAGTTCGCCAAGGGTCTTTAGGAATTCCGAACGGCTTATTGTGCGTGCACCCAGCGACAGGAGATGTTCCGTCCTCTGCTGGCAATCGATCAGCGCATCATTGGGCAGGGATCGGCACAGGGCGTACAAGGCGACCTTGCTGCTGTCGGAAACCCTGGAGAACATTGACTCACCAAAAAAGACCTTTCCGATCTGCAGGCCGTACAGCCCGCCCACCAGTTCTTCTCCTTGCAAAACTTCGATGGAATGGGCTTTCCCCATCTTTTGCAGTTGGGTCAGACTGCGCTGCAACTCTGGATGCAGCCAGGTGCCATGCTGCTCTTTTCTCTTTATGTCTGCACAATGCTGAAGCACCTGCTCAAAACGGCTGTTGTGCCTGAGTTCAAAGCGCTTTTTTCTGATAACCGATCGCAGGCTTTTGGAACATTTGAATGCGCCCGGCGAAAGCACCGCACGCGGATCCGGGCTGTACCACATGGGGATCTCAGGATGGGTGTTCCAAGGGAAAAGCCCCTGGCTGTATGCCTTGATCAAAGAAGCCGGATGCACATTTCCACCAATGGCCACCAGATCCGGATCTGTCTCCTGGACCTCGGGTGGGTCGGAATCAGGTCCGATCCAATGCGCTGTCAGATGGGAATCGATCTAGAAAGGAAGGTCGTCGCCCTCGTTGTCAGAGAGATCCGGAGCAGGCGCAGCTGCTGGCTGAGCGGTATCGTTCGAATTCCCCATAGGCTGCTGCATACCGGGCGCTTCTGCCTCTGATCTCTGAATGCGCCAACCTTGTATGCTTGTAAAATACTTGACCTCTCCACTTGGACTTTTCCACTCTCTTCCCCGGATATTGATAGAGATGGTCACCTGCTGTCCGTGCTGAAAGCTGTCCAGTAATTCCGTTTTCTCCTGCACGAATTCGATCATGATATCTTGAGGGTATTGCTCCTGTGTGGTCAGGACCAAACCTCTCTTCTTGAATCGATCGGAAATGCGTTCTTCTTCCTGGATGAGTTTGATGCTTCCGCTTAGTTCCATTAGACTCTGTTTAAGGGATCACAAAGTAAGGTTTTCCATGCGTTATGGACCTCTCCTTTTTCCAATAATTCAGCTGCATATTGATGCAATATCTCACGGATCTCAAGCCCGTCAGATGCCGACCCCAACAGATTCCGGATCTCAGCGGACTTAGCGTACTCCTGCACTTCTTCCGGTTCGGGTATGGACTCGACATTGCCCAATTTTCCAAGATCGTTTCCCGTCAGGATGAAGCTCTGTCGAATGTTCTTTGGAAGCGCATCCACACCAATTCCCTTTTTCCTGATTGGTTTGGCTACCTCAAAAAGTGCATCGCCTTGCGCTCTGCAGTACCAGTCCCCGCCCATTCGGGCGATCAGATCGATCCGATAGGGGTCGATCTTCTCCTGATCGTTGAGGATCTGTTCGTTGATGTGCAGGCGCACGATCTCCGCCAGGATCAGGTTGCCTGCGCCTCCTTCTGTACCCAGGGGAACGATCTCGCGTACCGTGCATTCAAACTGCACCGGCGATTCGGCCACTCGGGGTGGTCCGATCTTCTCTGAAGGCAGTTCTGTGAAACCAGACTTGACGAATTCATTGGTCTCGCGCCCATATTCCGTACTGGACAACGACATCTGTTCGGTCATGGCATAGGTGACCACATTGATCACAACTTCGCCAGTGGCTTTCGCATTTTCCAATGTGTGCTTGGTCGTATTGTCGCGCACCCTGCGCGCTGGACTGAAGATCAATATGGGCGGGTGGGCACTGAATACATTGAAGAAGCTGAAAGGACTCAGATTGACCGATCCGTCCTGTGAGATGGTGCTGGCCAATGCAATGGGACGGGGCCCTACAGATCCCAAAAGCAATTGATGCAATTCAGCCGTCGGAAGATCCTTGGGATTCAGACTTTTCATAAGGGGTTTGGCTTGTTGGGCGAAAATACAATCATCCTTTATCCCGACTTTCGAAAATTCCCGATTGGACCTACTTTTGTCAAGACCTTAGCGGATGTGGCGAAATTGGTAGACGCACCAGATTTAGGATCTGGCGCCGCGAGGCGTGGGGGTTCGATTCCCTTCATCCGCACCAACAAAAAAGGGCCGAGATCTTTCGGCCCTTTTTTCATTTAGATGTTTCAGTTAGAATTGTACGATCCAAGCTTTTGGGAATCGATCCTTGATGGCATCTCGTGCAGATCCGGCAGCATCTTGGTTACTGAAGGAACTGTGGATCAGACGGTAGGTTTTCAGCTTATCTACAAAACGCACCACCACCTGCTGCTTGTCCAGGCCCTTGCGTTGGACATAGCTCAAAGCTGCTTCCTCAGTCGGAAAACTCCCGAGGACTATATGCCACATTCCATTCTTGCCGGATGCTGAGCTGGCCTTCGGAGCGGTTGAGACGCCAATGGTCTTCTCCCAATCCTCAACAGACCCACTGCCTGGCTCTTGGTTGGCTTTATTTTCTTCTAATGAATTGGTTTCTCCTGTCCTTTTATTGCCACTGGCTGGATCGATAGGAGGATGCTCTTTGGACAGGGCTTCTTTCAAGGCGGCGATCTGCTGGTCCTTCTCAGCCATGGCTTTGGCCGTTTCCTCTCTTTCCTTCTCGATCTGCTCAGAAGCTTTCTGGGCCTCTTCGAATATCTGTTTGGCCCTGGTCAGCTCGGCTTGGGCTCTGCCCTCCTGATTGATGAATTCGTCATAGACCGATTTCTTGGTGATGACTTCATCTTCTTTCAAGCTGCGTCCCAATTCAAAGGACATGCCCACCTCAAAAGTGCCAAGCATGTCTGACCCCCCAGCATCCTGATATGCATCCAGATAGTCTGTGCCGAGCAGGTATTTGAGATCAGCGCCCAGAGTCAGGCTGAAACGCTTGCTTACCGGAATATGCAGGCTGGTACCGATGTTTACAGTTCCGGCATAGGTCCATGGGGCATCATTGGAAGGAAGCCTTACGATGAGTTCCTTTCCCTTCCCAGGTTGATCGAAAAGATTGGAATAGACAGATTCAGTCGGTTGTTGACTGGAGGTGCATCATTCAGATCGGTGAAGGGCTGAAAATAGATAAGGGTGGCCGAAAAGCTCATGCGGTCCTCCCAATTCTGTGCCTGCAAACCCAGAGTGGAGAAGAGGAAAAATACCCATAAGCTGGTGCTTATACGATGGAGCATATGTGGGTTTTTGTGCTTCATGCAAGTTGGAAAGAATTTATTTGATGTCGATCGACAAAGTTGAGTCTTTTATCAAATGGATGATGAACAAATAACGGCGGGTTTCTCTTGTCGGTTGGTCGTGTGCTTTTCGTACCGAACAAGAAGAGTACTTTTGCGCCCTAATTTTTGCCCCCATGCAATTTCATCTGGAAAAGAACGAAGACCTGACCGCGGTACTCAAAATAGGTATGGCGACAGACGATTATGCGGAGAAAGTGGAACGCCAAATACAGGAGGTGCGCAAGACCATTCAAATGCCCGGTTTCAGAAAGGGGAATGTGCCCGCTGGTCTTATCAGGAAGCAATACGGTCAGGGCATCCTGATCGAAGAGGTGAACAAGTTGCTTCAAGAAGGGATCAATGGCTACATCAAAGAGCAGCAACTCACATTGCTGGGTCAGCCCATGCCCCGTGAAAAGAGCGATATAGACTGGTCGTCAGAGCTGCAGGAGTTTGAATTCGACCTGGGTCTGGCCCCTGAGATCAAACTGAATATCAGTGAGAAAAAGGACAAGCTGCCCTACCGACAGGTGGACATCACCGATGCTTTGGTGGACGATGAGATCGATTCTCTTCGTCGTCGATACGGCAAGGTGGAGCAGGTGGAAGAGGTCGGTCCTGCGGATTTCGTGCGCGGACAGTGCACGGAAAAAGGGAAGGAGGATGGCCACACGCATTCAGCGGGTTTCCGACTCGATGAAGAGCGGTTCACTTTGCTGAGCAAGAAGCTGACCGGAGCAAAAAAGGACGATGAGGTCGAACTCGATGTAAAGGCAGACTTCGCACAGCCGGAGGATGCTGCCCAGGCTCTGGGCATGGACTCAGCGCATCTTGAGACCCATGGGGCGCAGTGGAATTTCAAGATCGAGGGGATCATTCGCGTAGAGCCGGCTGAAATGACAGCTGAGGACCTCTTTGAGAAAGTGCACAAAGGAGTCACGGAAGAGGCTGAGTTCCGCAGTAAGGTCTCTGAGCAACTTCAGGCTTCCTTCAGTGGTGATGCGGAGCGCATGTTTCAGAATGCGATGATCGAATACCTCTTAGAAAGGGAAAACATTCCTCTTCCAGATGCTTTCTTGAGGAAATGGATGGTCTCCGCGCATGAAGGGGCAGAGCCCATGACCGATGAGCAGGTAGGCCAAGAGTATCCAGCGATGGCCAAGGGCATCAGGTGGCAGCTTATTGAGACATCCGTGGCAGAACAAGAAGAGCTGAAAGTAGAGAATGAGGATCTGCAAGAGGCTGCCCGTGCCTTGGTTCGGGAGCAAATGGCGGCCTATGGTCAACAGATGATGGATCCTGCCTTGGTCGATTCGATCGCCCAGAACTACATGAACGATGGCGATAAGGTCTCCAAGTTGTACGAGAAGGCGATGCAGACCAAAGTGCTTGAACATTTAAGCGCTAAATTTGGTAAGAAGGTCGAATCGGTTTCTGTTGAAGACTTTTACAATCAACCTTCTCACTGAACCAAACGTTAAACCAGCAGATGGACGGAAAAGAATTCAAAAAATACGCGACGCAGCACGAGGGCATCAGCAGTCTTACTTTGGAGGGTTATGTGCACTCCAGCCTGACACCCTACATCATGGAGGAGCGACAGTTGAATGTGGCTCAGATGGATGTGTTTTCCCGCTTGATGATGGACCGCATCATTTTCTTGGGTACGGCGATCAATGATCAGGTGGCCAACATCGTGCAGGCACAATTGCTGTTCTTGGAGTCGGTCGATTCCAAGAAGGATATTCAGATCTACCTGAATTCGCCAGGTGGCTCGGTCTATGCGGGCTTGGGCATATACGATACGATGCAGGTGGTCGGGCCAGATGTCGCCACCATTTGTACGGGGATCGCAGCATCCATGGCAGCTGTTCTTCTCGGAGCAGGAGAGGCGGGGAAACGGACGGCCTTACAGCACAGCCGGGTCATGATACATCAACCCATGAGTGGCACCCAAGGACAGGTTTCGGACATGGAGATCGCACTCAAAGAGACTCAGAAAGTGCGTGACGAGCTCTACCGCATCCAGGCCCATCATACAGGACAAAGCTTCGAGCGCATACAGGAAGATTCGGATCGGGACAACTGGATGAGCAGTGAGGAGGCGAAGGAATACGGCATCATCGATGAGATCCTGCTCAAGAAAAGAGAAGGATACCAGCGTTCTGATCGCAGGCATCCATGGTCATATCTGTGACAACTGCATCAAGCAGGCCGGAACCATCGTGCATGAGGAGATGGAGGAAAAGGAGCGATCTGCCCTTGCCGAAAACCTCAAACTGACCAAGCCGCAAGAGATCAAATCCCTGCTCGACGAGTATGTGATCGGTCAGGAAGAGGCGAAAAAGGTGCTTTCAGTTGCGGTGTACAACCACTACAAAAGACTCATCCACGGCAAGGAGACCGAGGAAGTAGAGATCGAGAAGAGCAATATTGTTCTCGTAGGTGAAACCGGTACGGGAAAGACCTTACTCGCACGTACCATTGCGCGCATGCTCAATGTTCCGTTCACCATTGTGGATGCCACGGTGCTGACCGAGGCTGGTTATGTAGGCGAAGATGTGGAAAGCATACTCACGCGGCTTCTGCAGGCAGCGGATTACGATGTGGAAGCGGCACAGCGAGGGATCGTCTTCGTTGATGAGATCGATAAGATCGCCAGGAAATCAGACAATCCGTCCATCACGAGGGATGTTTCCGGAGAAGGCGTTCAGCAGGCATTGCTCAAATTGCTCGAGGGAACCAAGGTGAATGTACCGCCTCAGGGAGGTCGCAAACACCCAGACCAGAAATTCATTGAAGTGGATACCTCCAATATCCTTTTCATCGCTGGAGGCGCATTTGATGGCATCCAGCGCCACATTGCCAACCGGCTGAATACGCGGGCTGTAGGCTATCAAAGCCAACACGGCCGTGAGCAGATCGATACAGACAATCTGCTGCAGTATGTCAGTCCTCAGGACCTGAAGACATTCGGACTCATCCCTGAGCTCATTGGTCGCTTGCCGGTGATGACCTATCTCTATCCGCTGGATGCGGAGGCCCTTAGGCGTATCCTTTTGGAGCCAAAAAATGCCATCATCAAGCAGTTCAAGAAGTTGTTTGAGATCGATGGGATCGAATTGGATGTCCGTGAAGATGCCATTGATTGCATTGTGCAGAAAGCGCAGGAGTTCAAATTGGGGGCAAGAGGCCTTCGTTCTATTTGCGAGGCCATCCTCAATGACGCCATGTTCGAGCTTCCTTCAAGCGAGGAAAAGGAACCCTTGGTCCTCGATCTCGACTATGTGACGGCCAAGTTGGGCAAGATGACCCTAAGCAAACTCAAGGCTGTTTCCTGAGCCACCTGGAAAAAGTGTAGCTGATACCCGACGCAGCATCGGTCTTTCTTTCCCCGTGTTCTGCTTCCCAAATGTTTTCGTCGATAGGAGGGAAGAACGCATCACCCTCGAAATGGCCGTGCACATGAGTGAGCTCGAGCCGATCGGCCAATAGCATGCTCTGTCCATATATCTCGGCTCCTCCCAAAATCATCAGGGTTTCCTCCGCACACCCAGCTATGGCCTTTTCCATATCGTTGTACACGGAAACTTCAGGATGCGACCAGTTTGTATTCCGGGTAAGCACCACATTCTTTCTTTTGGGCAGGGGCTTGCCAATGGAGTCGAAAGTCTTTCTCCCCATCACCACTGTGTGTCCAAGCGTCATTGCGCGAAATCTCTTCAGATCCTCCGGTAGGTGCCACAGGAGCTGGTTGTCCTTTCCGATGGCATGGTTCTCAGAAAGCGCGGCCACAAGTACGATCTCCTTCATACCGCTACTTCCGCCCTGATCAATGGATGTGGATCATAACCAACGATCCGAATGTGCTCGTATTTGAATTCGAACAGATCTTCGATGTTGGGGTCGAGTTCCAGGACGGGCAGCGGTCTGTGGTCCCTGGACAGCTGCAGTTTCACCTGCTCCAGGTGGTTGGTGTAGATGTGTGCATCCCCAAAAGTGTGGACGAAATCCCCGGCTTGAAGTCCGCAGCTTTGCGCGACCATATGGGTGAGCAGCGCGTAGGAAGCGATGTTGAACGGAACGCCCAGGAATAGGTCAGCGCTGCGTTGATAGAGCTGACAGCTCAATCTGTTGTTCGCCACATAGAACTGAAAGAGCAGATGACAGGGCGGCAGCGCCATATCTTCCACCTGTCCTACATTCCATGCACTGACGATGTGTCTCCGGGAGTCTGGATTGTTTTTCAGGCCTTCGATCAATTGAACGATCTGGTCCACTTGTCCACCATCGGGTTTTGGCCAACTTCTCCACTGGTAGCCGTATACGGGTCCGAGTTCCCCATGCTCATCCGCCCATTCATCCCAGATCCGCACACCATTATCCTTCAAGTAGGCAATGTTGGTCGAGCCTTTGAGAAACCATAGAAGTTCATGCACAATGGATTTCAGGTGGAGCTTCTTTGTGGTGACCAGAGGAAAACCAGCACTGAGGTCAAAACGCATCTGATGACCAAAAATGGAACGCGTCCCGGTCCCCGTTCGGTCGCTTTTCAGTACGCCTTCTTCCAGGACCTTTCTCAAGAGATCGTGATACGCCTGCATGGAATCAAATGTATTCCTCTTCAGTTTTGAAAAACGCCTTTCAGGCCAGCGGATTTGCACGGATAATTCACATCATTCCGTATTGAGAGGTGCATTAAATTCGTCGGTTCAATTTCAGTTGCCGAGAAATGTTCGAAAATCTTAGTGAAAAGCTCGAAAAGGCCTTCCACTCGCTCAAAGGGCGGGATCGGATCACCGAGATCAATGTGGCTGAATCCCTGAAAGAAGTTCGCAGGGCATTGGTCGAGGCCGATGTCAGTTACAAAGTGGCCAAGGAGTTTGTTGCTCGCGTCAAGGAAAAGGCGATCGGACAGGAGGTGCTGACGAGTTTGAAGCCCGGGCAGGTGATGGTCAAGGTCACCCGAGATGAAATGGCCGACCTGATGGGTGGGAATGCCGAGGAACTCAGTCTCGATGGCAAGCCCAATATCATCCTGATCGCTGGTCTTCAGGGTTCGGGAAAGACCACCTTCAGTGGCAAACTGGCGTCCTATCTGAAACGGAAGAAAGCAAAGCGTCCACTGCTGGTCGCTTGCGATGTGTATCGACCAGCGGCCATCGATCAGCTCAAGGTCCTTGGAGAGCAGGTGGGTGTGGAAGTCTTCAGTCAGCTGGGCAATCCCGATCCTGTGGACATCGCTTCGCAGGCCGTACAGCATGCACGCGCACAGGGATTCAGCAATGTGATCGTCGATACGGCCGGACGACTGGCCGTGGATCAGGAGATGATGGACGAGATCGGCAGGGTCCACAAGGCCATTCAGCCAAATGAAACCCTGTTCGTTGTGGATTCGATGACGGGTCAGGATGCCGTGAATACAGCACGCGCCTTTCACGATGTCCTGAATTATGATGGTGTGGTCCTGACCAAGCTCGACGGAGATACCCGAGGAGGCGCCGCCTTGACCATTCGCTCTGTTGTGGACAAGCCCATCAAGTTCATCGGTACGGGCGAGAAAGTCGATGCGCTCGATGTCTTCCATCCCGATCGTATGGCCGATCGCATTCTGGGCATGGGCGATGTGGTGTCCCTTGTCGAAAAGGCGCAGGAGCAATTCGATGAGGAGCAGGCCCGTAAAGTGCAAAAGAAGATCGCTCAGAATCGATTTGGATTCGATGATTTTCTTCAGCAGCTGCAGCAGATCAAGAAGATGGGCAATGTCAAGGACCTGCTGGGCATGGTACCGGGAATGGGTAAGGCCCTGAAAGGAGTGGACATCGATGATGATGCATTCAAGGGAGTAGAGGCGATGATCCAGTCTATGACCCCCGAGGAACGTTCCAATCCCTCGCTGATCCGTGGAAGCCGAAAGAAGCGTATAGCGATCGGATCAGGCACACAAGTAGAAGAGGTGAATCGCTTGCTCAAGCAGTTTCAGGATATGAGTAAAATGATGCGAAGCATGCAGTCCGCGGGCGGACGAGGGATGGCGCAGGCAATGATGAGAAGAAGACGCTGATGCAGCTACTCAACGGAAAAGCCCTGGCGGGCACGATCAGGAACGAAATACGAGAGGAAGTAGGTCAGCTCATTTCCAAGGGACAGCGTCCACCCAAGCTGGTGGCGGTGCTGGTGGGGAGTGATGGCCCAAGTCAGACCTATGTCGGTGCCAAGGAAAAGGACTGCACAGAGGTTGGATTTGACTCCGAAGTGCTCCATCTCTCTGAAGATATTTCTGAGGCGGAACTGTTGAACACCGTTGAGCAACTCAATGAAGACGCTGGAGTGGACGGTTTTATCGTTCAGTTGCCCTTGCCCTCACACATGAACGATCAGCGCATCTTAGAAGCGATCCGTGCAGACAAGGATGTCGATGGCTTCCATCCGGAGAACGTGGGAAAAATGGCCTTGGGGCTCCAGGGCTTCGTTCCGGCCACCCCTGCCGGCATCGTGGAATTGTTGAAGCGTCATCAGATAGATACGGAAGGAAAACTCTGTGTGGTCATCGGGCGGAGTTCCATCGTTGGCATGCCCATGGCTTTGCTCATGGGAAAGAATGCGCAGCCAGGCAATTGCACGGTCGTTCAGACCCACAGCCGCACCAAAGACTTAAAGGGCATTTGTGCGCAGGCCGATATTCTGATCGCCGCTCTGGGGCGTCCACGCTTCGTCGGGGAGGAAATGGTCAAAGAAGGTGCGGTGGTGATCGACGTGGGCATCTCCAGGATCGAAGATCCCGCGCGAAAGAGCGGTTTTCGTTTGGTCGGCGATGTCGACTTTGAAGCCGTGGCCCAGAAGTGCAGTTACATCACTCCGGTTCCCGGTGGCGTCGGTCCAATGACCCGAACAGCTCTTTTGCAGAATACTTTGCAGGCATATTACCGGCATCAGGAGAAATGAGTGCAGCAGGGTCCATATTGGCCATGTCCATAGGGGGAGGAGAGTTGTTCTTTGTCTTGTTGGTCATCTTGCTCTTTTTTGGTTCGAAGAACATTCCGGATATGGCCCGCTCCTTTGGCAAAGGCATTAGGGAAGTGCGCCATGCAACCGAACAGGTGAAAAGAGAGATCAGGGATTCGGTTCCTGTTGAGGACGAAAAACTGGAGCAGGCAAGGGAAGAATTGAACGAAGCCCGAAAGGTCATGGAGCAGGCGGAAGGTGCGGTCAAGAGGACAATGAATTCCTGAAGGCGTGGAGAACACTTTTTACATCCTCGTCGGATTGACCCTCTTGTTCGTAGGCGGTGAAGCCCTGGTCCGGGGCGCCTCGTCGATCGCTCTTGACCTGAGCATACCGCCCATCATCGTGGGTCTGACCATTGTGAGCTTCAGTACTTCTGCACCCGAACTGGTGGTGAGTCTGGACGCCGCCCTCAACGAGCATGCAGATCTAGCTGTAGGCAATGTGGTCGGATCCAACCTGAGCAATATCGGGCTGATCCTTGGGCTGACCGCCATGTTCTTCAGGATCAAGGTCAATCCCAAGCATTTCTATCGGGACATCTCGGCACTTTTGCTTCTTACCCTCGTTTATTACGGGCTCTTGCAAGATGGACGCACTTCCCTGATGGATGGAGTGATCCTAACCTCTCTGCTCTTTTGTTATCTCGGTCTGCTCTATTATTCCACTGTACGGGAGCGTCTGTCTCAGGAGAGGGCGGAGCGGTCAGGCACTGGTTCTCTGGTCTGGTGGGTGATGCAGATCCTGATCGGCATCGTTGGACTGAAATACGGAGCCGAATTTTTGGTTCGTGGCAGTGTGGAACTGGCCACACATTGGGGTGTTTCTGAGCGCATCATTTCGCTCACCGTGGTTTCCATTGGTACCAGTCTACCTGAATTATCTGCCAGTTTGATCTCTGCGCTGCGGGGTCAGCGGGACATGGCCCTGGGGAATGTACTCGGATCGAATATCTTCAATATTGGCAGTGTGATAGGCTTCAGCAGCATTATTACGCCTATCGAACCATCTTCCGGGCACTTATTGGCTTTCGACTTTCCCTACATGATCGCAATGACCTTATCCATTTTGATCCTGATGGCCCTGCGGCCCGTTTTTTCTTTCAATTCATGGAAAGGGGGTGCTCTTTTTGCTGGGTATCTCGCCTACATGTTCATTATCCTTCGATAAGACCCCTAAAAAAATAGGGGGTTATTGTCGGAGAAACACTTTTGCTTGCATAGATTTGCCAAAATTTTTTCACGTCATGGCGAATCATCGTTTTCAAAGTCTTGAAACAGCTACCCAAAGACCTCCAGTGGAATTGAATATTCCAGACGGAGGTATTCCCTCTTATTTCGGCGAAATGGTCTTCAACCGAAAGGCCATGAGAGATTATCTGGGTAATGAGGCTTACAAGAGCGTTGTAGCGGCCATGGAATTGGGCAAGAAGATCGACCGAAGCATGGCCGATCAGATCGCCTCCGGAATGAAGGCCTGGGCGCTCAATAAGGGTGCGACGCATTACACACACTGGTTCCAGCCGCTTACAGGTGCTACGGCTGAAAAACACGACAGCTTTTTCGAGCCCACATTTGACGGGCAGGCCATGGAGAAATTCGATGGCAGTTTGCTGGTTCAGCAGGAACCCGACGCCTCATCATTCCCGAACGGAGGGATCCGAAACACTTTCGAGGCCCGCGGATACACCGCATGGGATCCGACTTCGGCCGCCTTCATCATGGGTACGACCCTGTGTATTCCAACCATTTTCGTGGCCTATACGGGGGAGGCGCTGGACTACAAGACACCTCTGCTCAGAGCACTTCAGGTGGTGGACCAGGCGGCTACGGATGTCTGTAAATACTTTGACAAGAACGTCAACAAGGTCACATCCACTTTGGGTTGGGAGCAGGAGTACTTCCTTGTGGACAACGCGCTTTTCAAGGCCCGCCCTGACCTGCAACAAACGGGCAGGACCTTGTTGGGCCACAGTCCAGCCAAAGGCCAACAGCTCGATGACCATTATTTCGGTACCATTCCTGAGCGGGTGATGCGTTTCATGCAGGAGTTTGAATACGAAGCCCATCGGCTGGGTATTCCGATCAAAACGCGCCACAACGAAGTGGCTCCCGGTCAGTACGAGATGGCGCCGATCTTCGAAGAGGCCAACTTGGCGGTGGACCACAACAGTTTGATCATGGATGTAGTGGAAAAAGTGGCCCGCCGACACGGTCTGCGTTGCCTGCTGCATGAAAAGCCATTCGCAGGGGTGAACGGTAGCGGAAAGCACAATAACTGGTCTCTGGCCACGGACACTGGTGTGAATCTGCTCAGTCCAGGAAAGAATCCGATGGGCAACTTGCAGTTCCTGACCTTTTTCATCAACACCATCAAGGCTGTGCACCGTCATGCCGATCTGCTTCGTTCCATCATTGCTTCAGCAGGGAACGACCACCGACTTGGTGCCAACGAGGCGCCGCCAGCCATCATCTCTGTCTTCATTGGTTCTCAGCTCTCTGCTGTCCTTGATGAACTTGAGAAGATCGAAAGCGGAAAGTTGAGCGCGGAGAAGAAAACAGAGCTCAAACTCAATGTTGTTGGAAAGATCCCCGAGATCCTCCTCGATAATACCGACCGCAACAGAACGTCTCCCTTTGCTTTCACCGGAAATAAGTTCGAGTTGCGCGCAGTGGGTTCCTCTGCCAACTGTGCGGCGCCGATGACCATTCTCAATGCCATCGTTGCCCAGCAGCTGAAGGACTTCAAATCTGAGGTTGATGCACTGATCGACAAAAAAGGCCTGAAGAAGGACGATGCCATCTTCAATGTCCTCAAGGAATACATCAAGAGCTCCAAGAGCATCCGTTTTGAGGGCGACGGATACAGTGGCGATTGGGAAAAGGAAGCCGAGAAAAGAGGACTGAGCAATGTGCGCACCACGCCACATGCGTTGGATTTCTTTGTTTCCAAAGACTCCATTCAGCTCTTCGAAGACCTGGGCGTCATGAACCGCACGGAGATCGAGGCGCGCCACGAGATCATGTTGGAGAATTATCAGTTGAAGATCCAGATCGAATCGCGTGTGTTGGGTGACATCTCCGGAAACCACCTGGTGCCCACAGCGCTTCGTTATCAGACCCTGCTGATGCAGAACATTCAAGGTATGCACGAGGTCTTTGGCGACAAGGAATTCAAGAAGCTCACCAAGGTTCCACGAAATATGGTGCAGGAGATCGCCGAACGCACATCGGAGATCATCACACTGAAAGAGGAGATGATCGAGGCGCGCAAGCGGGCGAATGCAGTGGACGATGTGCGCAAGCGCTCCATCATGTACTGCGAAGAAGTACTTCCTTATTTCGAAAAGATCCGTGTGCACTCTGATAAGCTGGAGCTGTTGATCGATGATGAGGTCTGGACACTTCCCAAGTATCGCGAGATGCTTTCCTTGCGTTGATCACCTGAATTATCGAACGTTTAATACCCGGCATTGTCCGGGTTTTTTTTGCCCTGTTTTGCCGCATTTCCCTGCTTATCGTCGCTTGGGGCTAATTGCATATTTTAGCGCATTACCGAATTCAAGCATTGAGCATGGTCGTGAACAAAAGATTTTCGCTGGGGAGCCTTGTCGTTCTGATGTGTATCTGTCTGGGGTCACAGGGTTTGATGGCCCAGGAAAAGCAGGTCTCTGAAGAGCCAGAAACCAAAGAAGAAAAGATCCACAAGGCCACCGAGAAGGCCATGGAATACTTTCGAGCCAAGGAATACAGCTTTGCCATTGACGCATTGAAGGAGGCCTTTGGCAAGGAGAAAGGGCGAAAAAAGAAAGCGGAGATCGCTTTCATGCTCGGCGAGAGTTACCGTCATGTGAGCCTCTACAAGCAGGCACAGGCGCAGTACAAGCGGGCGGTCAAACTCGATTACGGTGCCGACGCGCACTACTGGTATGCGGAGATGATGGCCTCTCAGGGCGAGTATGAAGATGCACTGGCCGAATATGAGGAGTTGAAGCGTTCGAATCCGGGTGATGTACGCGCCGAATGGGGCATTCAGATGTGCCGGACGGCCACAGATTGGATAGAGAATCCAAGCCGCTACATCGTGACCAATCGGAAGGATCTGAATTCGCGGGAACGTGACATGACACCGATCTATGCAGAACGCTCCAGAAGCCATAACCAAAAGGGTCTGAGTTATTCGCATCACGACCGCCCACAGTACGACGGGATGCTTTATCTGGTCTCCTCAAGAGAAGGAGGAACCGGCAAAGCTGAAGATGGCTGGACAGGCCAGGGATATATGGATTTGTGGATGACCAAATCTGAGCGGAAGGACAAAAAGAAAGGAAGAAGCCGCAGAAGGGGCAAGCAGCAGAAGGAAGTGGAGGAAGTGAACTACTCCACCCCGGTCCCGCTTTCAGAGATCATCAACAGCAAGGACCACGAGGGCACCATGTGCTTCGACTCCCGCTTCAAGGATCTGTACTTCACACGCTGTGAGAACAAACGCTACCATACGCTGGGTTGTGCCATCTACGTGACCCGTCAGCGCGGACAGACCTGGGATGAGCCGGAAGTGGTGGTTCTTTCGGATGACAGTTCGCATTCAGTGGGCCATCCGTCCCTTTCCCCGGACGATAAGATCCTCTATTTCGCAGGCGACATTGAAAATTCCGTAGAGGGCAGCAAGGACCTCTGGATGACCACCTATGACCGCCGCAAAAAGGAGTGGAAGGAGCCCACCAATCTCGGACCTCTGGTCAACACTGCAGAAAGCGAACTCTTTCCCTTCGTACACGACGACGGTTACTTGTACTTCGCCTCAGATGGCCATATGGGCATGGGCGGATTGGATATTTTCCGTGTAGCCCTGGATGAGAATGGAATGCCCAAGGGTGAGGTGGAGAACATGAGGTATCCGATCAACACACCGGCCGATGATTTTGGCATCGTGCTCGAACCGGGTGGCGCACATCGCGGATACATCACTTCCAACCGTCCCAAGGAAGGCATGGGCTCAGACGATATCTACGGCATTTACGAAGTGCCCATGCTCTTTGAGATCACAGGTACCGTGACCGATACCAAGGACGGACAGCCCATTCCACAGGTGACCATTCGGCTCAACGGAAGCGATGGAAGCAGCATCATCGAAAACTCCGATGGTTTCGGAGACTTTGTTTTCTCTTCGGACAATTTGAAGGAAAATACCACCTACACTTTGAGCTTTGAGAAGAAGCAGTATTTGAATGCACAGGCCGCGGCTTCGACCGTGGGCGTTCCATTTGATTCATTTGAATTCCTCAAGGAAGAGAACGTCTTTTTGCACAGAATGACCTTGAACAAGGGGATGGACCATATCGAGGTGCCGATCGTTCTTCCCAATGTGCTCTTCGATCTGGCCAAATGGGACCTCCGTCCAGAATCCATGGTGGCCCTGGATACAGTGGTGGCCATCCTGAACGACAATCCGAATATCGTCATCGAATTGCGCTCACACACAGACTACCGGGACACCGACGAAAAGAACCGTACGCTTTCACAGAATCGTGCGGACACCTGCGTACGCTATCTGATCTCCAAAGGCATTGCATCGGATCGATTGGTGGCTGTGGGTAAAGGCGAAGCAGAGCCATTCACAGTGACCGATGCGTACAGAGGTTTTGGAGCTGGAACCTTCAAGGCGGGATCTGTGCTCACCGAAAGATTCATCAAGAGCCGTTCGTCTGAAGAACAAGAGATCGGTAACCAGATCAACAGAAGGACAGACTTCAAAGTACTTCGGGACGACTATGTGCCCAATCAGCCTGTGGCAGAAGAGGGTGGATCTTCCGCGAAGGGCGGCGACGAGGCGAAGCAAGAGGAGCGTCCGCTAGGTGAATTCCATACGGTAGCGGACAAGCGGGAAAGCTTTGGCAAGGTGGCCAAGATGTACGGCATCAATGTGCGTCAGCTAAAGGAACTGAACGGTGGTCTGCGCGGTGTTCGACCTTTTGAAGGCCTGGAGCTGAAGATCACAGTGAATGGCGATTACGATGAATACGACGCCAGTCACTATCGGGTTCAGAGCGAGCGCTCCTTCGGGGAGATCGCCAAGAAACTCGGTTTGGATAAGAAGAAACTCAAGAAGATGAATCCGGATCTGAAGGATAAGGACCTGAAGCCGGGCTTGATTATCTTTATCAAATAATCTAAACTCACCGCTTGCATTGGTGAACCCCGCTTCGGCGGGGTTTTTTTATGGCGTTCTCTGTCACCAAGGCGTTATTTTTGAGCCATGGCATCCGATCGATACGCAGGCAGAGGCGTCTCCTCTCAGAAAGAAGAAGTGCACCGCGCCATACGAGGTCTTGATAAAGGACTGTTTCCTATGGCCTTCTGTAAAGTGGTTCCCGACCATCTGACAGGAGATCCGGATCATTGTTTGGTGATGCATGCCGATGGGGCAGGCACCAAATCATCTCTGGCCTACGCCTATTGGAAGGAAACGGGCGATCTGTCCGTATGGAAGGGGATCGCTCAGGATGCTCTGATCATGAATGTGGACGATCTCTTATGTGTGGGGGCATTGGGAAATATTCTGGTGAGTTCGACCATAGGACGGAACAAGCGCCTGATACCAGGTGAGGTGATCGAGGCCATTATACAAGGAACCGCGGAGCTCATCGAAGAACTGAGGGATTGGGGACTGGACATGGTGCTTACCGGAGGAGAGACGGCCGATCTGGGCGACCTGGTGCGCACAGTGGTCGTGGACAGTACAGTGACCAGCCGGATGAGTCGTTCGGATGTGATCGAAAACAGCCGCATCGCCGCTGGTGATGTCATCGTAGGATTGGCCAGCTTTGGACAGGCCAGATACGAGTCTGCCTACAACGGCGGAATGGGAAGCAACGGATTGACTTCTGCACGGCACGATGTCTTTGCCCATGAGCTGGCCGCTAGATTCCCAGAGAGTTTCGATGCCGGACTTCCCGATGAACTGATCTATACGGGCAGCCGTTCGCTGACGGAAAAAGTGGAAGGCACCGGTCTGGACATGGGCAAGCTCGTACTTTCCCCGACCAGGACATATGCGCCGGTCATGGCACGGATGATCCCCGAATTCAGAGGCCATATCCACGGAATCGTTCATTGCAGTGGTGGCGGTCAGACCAAAGTGCTGCATTTTCTAAAAAGTCAGCACGTGATCAAGGATGATCTATTCGATCTACCGCCTTTGTTCCAGATCATTCAGCAGGAATCGCAGACCGATTGGAGGGAAATGTATCAGGTCTTCAATATGGGGCACCGCATGGAAGTCTACTGTTCGCCCGAAGTCGCGGATGAGCTCATCGCCTGTTCGAACGAATTCGGGGTGGATGCCAAACGCATTGGTCGAGTGGAGCAGGCCTCGGTGAAGAAGCTGAGCATCTTGTCGGAATTTGGAGAATTCACCTATTCCGGATGACCCACGACGCTCTACTTCCTAAGCTCGAGGCGATCCGTCAGCGTTTTCATGAGGTCAACGACCTCATCGTCCAGCCAGACATCATTACGGATCGTTCCCGCTATGCCAAACTGAGCCGGGAGTACAAAGAACTCAAGGAAGTGGTGGATGCTGCCGATCGCTACCAGCAGCTGTTCAATGACCAGCAGGAAGCCCGGACCATTCTGGAGGAAGAAAAGGATGCGGAGCTGAAGGAAATGGCCAAGTCGGAGCTGGAGGCCACTGCGGAGGAACTCAGTACACTGACCGAGGACATCCAGCAAATGCTGCTCCCCAAGGACCCTGAAGACGGCCGTCCGGCGGTCTTGGAGATCCGTTCTGGGACGGGAGGGGACGAGGCTGCTCTCTTTGCTGGAGATCTCTACCGCATGTATCAGCGATATTGCGACGAGCGTGGCTGGAAGACTCAGATCATGGAAGTGACCGAAGGCACAGCAGGCGGATACAAGGAAGTGGTCATGTCCGTTCAGGAGGATGGTTCGTACGGCATACTGAAGTTTGAATCCGGGGTCCATCGGGTACAGCGCGTTCCCGAAACAGAGACCCAGGGCCGTGTGCACACCTCGGCAGCCACAGTGGCTGTCATGCCGGAGGCCGACGAAGTGGATGTGGACATACATCCTTCGGAACTGGAGTGGCAGACGGCCCGCTCGAGCGGTGCAGGCGGTCAGAATGTGAACAAGGTCGAGACCAAGGTGCAGCTGACCCACAAACCTACCGGTATCGTCATTACTTGTCAGATCGAGCGTTCCCAGTTGGCCAACAAGGAAAGGGCCCTGCAAATGCTGCGCACCCGACTTTTTGAGCAGAAAGTTCAGGCACAGCAGCAGCAGATCTCCGACCGCAGAAAGACCTTGGTCTCCACGGGCGACCGCTCAGCCAAGATCCGCACCTACAATTTCCCTCAGGGGCGGGTCACCGATCACCGGATCGGCTGGACCGTTTACAATTTGCAGGAAGTGATCAATGGAGGCATACAGGATTTTCTCGATCGATTGCAACTGGCTGAGAACGCTGAAAAAATGCAGGAAGGATCCGAATGAATATGAAGAGAGCTGAACTTATCGATCAGATCAAGAAAAAAAGGTCCATGCTCTGCGTGGGACTCGATCCCAAGATGGATTCCATACCGGCGGTCTATCTGAACGAAGAAGATCCGCAGCTGGCCTTTCTAAAGCAGGTCATTTCAGAAACGGCCGACCACTGCGTGGCCTATAAACCCAACCTCGCTTTTTTTGAATCGGACGGCGTGGAAGGAATGAGGCGTTTTGCCCAATTGATGGATCATTTAAAGGCCAGTCATCCCGATCATCTGATCATTGCAGATGCCAAGAGGGGAGACATCGGACATACGGCTGAGCGCTATGCCAAGGCCTATTTCGATACCTTCTCCTGCGATGCGCTCACCCTTTCTCCGTACATGGGCATGGATACTTTGGAGCCCTTCTCCGGGCGGGAAGGAAAGTGGATGGTCGTGCTCGGACTGACAAGCAATCCCGGTTCTGAGGATCTTGAATTGTTGGAACTCAAAAGCGGTAAGCGCCTGTATGAAGAGGCCATGGACCGCATGGCTCAGAGATTTGGTCCCGATGAGTTGATGTTCGTTGTGGGGGCGACACGGCCCGAGATGCTGGCTTCCATCCGACAAAGATGCCCAGAACACTTTTTCCTCGTTCCTGGAGTAGGCGCACAGGGGGGAAGTGTGGACGAGGTATGCAAAAATGCGGCAACGGCTGAAGGCGGGCTTCTGATCAATGCTTCGCGCAGCATTCTCTATCCCGGTTCCGATGCCGCTGGCAGCCACAGAGCGGCCGCCGCCCATTTGCAGCAGCAAATGGCGCCCTACATCAATTCCTGATCTCCATCGGTCCCAGCGGCCTGGTCTGTTTGTTCAGAGTGCGGGTCTGGGACAAAAAGTTCTTCGGATGCGGCCGGCGTTTCGCCCACAGAGAGCAGCACCTGACTCATGCTTTGCCTTGGGGCATCCGTGCTTCGGACCCATTCGACAAAACAGCTGCGCATATACACCAGGTCGGCGATCCAAAGCAATTTCTCTCCTTCAGATTCCAGCACATCGGCGACGAGCGTACTTTCCATGGTGCCCTGCCCCGAGCCTTCGAAGTCGATCATCGGAAATTCTGCCAGCGGGTTCCAGTCATCGTCGGCGCAGTAGATCGTAGCGATCTCGCTGCCGTCCATTTCAAATGCCGCGAGCAGGATCTTGTGCAGGTCCATCAGGCTGATCTCTGGCCGGACGAGCACATCGCGGAAGACGGTTTCTTCCACATCCAGCACGCAGCGAAGTACCCAGCCTTGTTCGTTCATGAGTTCTTGGGTTTAAGTCCGAGCGCCTCTCCCTTTTGTATCATGAAGCCAAAGGCGGCTTCGTGTTCATTGGGAATGTCTCCTTCCAGTATGGCTTCCCGAATGGCGTTCTTGATCTGACCGATCTCTGGTCCCGGACCAATTTGAAATGCAGCCATAATGGTTGCACCATCGATCGGTGGCTGCCAGTTCCGGATGCGATCGGCCTCCTCCACCTGCTTGAGTTTCTCGCGGACGATCTCAAAATTCTTCAGATAGGTCTGTTTCTTCTTGGCGTTCTTGGTGGTGATGTCGCTTTCACAAAGCATCATCAGGTCCTCTAATTCATCACCGGCGTCGAACAACAGTCGGCGCACTGCTGAGTCGGTCACCTCGTCCTCTGACAGTACGGCGGGTCGGGAGGAAAGCATCACAAGTTTCTTGACATAGCGCATGGATTCACCCATGGGCAGTTTCAGTCGTCGAAAGAGCCTCGGGATCATCTTCGCGCCGACGAACTCATGGTTGTGAAAGGTCCAGCCGATATCGTTGTTGAATTTCTTGACCACTGGCTTCCCAATGTCATGGAGCAGAGCGGCCCAGCGCAGCCAAAGCTTGTCGGTGCGCTTGCATAGATTGTCCAGCACCTCAAGCGTGTGATAGAAATTGTCTTTGTGCAGTTTGCCTTCCACTTCTTCCACGCCTTGCAGATCCACGAGTTCAGGAAAAAAGAGATGGATCAGCCCCGTATCGAACATCTGTGCCAGGCCTTTGGAGGGCATCGGGCACGCCATCACCTTATTGAATTCGGCAATGATCCGTTCATTGGAAACGATCTCGAGCCTGTGGGCATTCCTCTTGATCGCCTTCAGGGAGTCCTTGTCGATGGCGAACCCCAGCTGACAGGAGAAGCGAATGGCTCGCAGCATGCGCAGGGGGTCGTCTGAGTAGGTCAGGTCCGGATCCAGTGGTGTGCGGATGCGCTCTTCAGCTATATCCCTGATCCCGTCAAAGGGATCGAGCAATTGGCCAAAGGATGCGGCATTCAACTGAATGGCCAGAGCATTCACGGTAAAGTCCCTTCTGTTCTGATCGTCCTCCAGGCTGCCTTCTTCAACAGTTGGTTTCCTCGACCCACGATCATAAGATTCTTTTCGCGCACCTACGAATTCCAATTCAAGCTCTTCGTGGCGGATCATGGCCGTTCCGAAATTGCGGAATACATGGACCTTGCCGGCACTTGTTTTCTTTGCCACTTTTTTTGCCAGCGCAATGCCGCTGCCCACTGTCACAAAATCCAGGTCGTTGGCTTGTGGCCGTCCCATGACTCCATCACGCACGTAGCCACCCACCACGAAGGCCTCTTGCCCGAGTTCGTCGGCAGCTTCACCGATGAGTCGAAAGATCGGATCAGCGACCATTTTCAGTATGTCGTCTGGCGAATGATTCACTGAACAGGTCCTTTTCCGATCAGGCCAAGCAACACCACGGCCATCAGCAAGAGGTAGATGGCCAAATGCAGATTTCGCACCCTCGATTTCAAGGCGTTCAGTTCCTCTCCTTCATCTTCCCGGTCGACACCAAAAAGCAAGGGGAAGAGCAGCAGGGCCCGGTTGCGCAGCTCTTTCAGCACTTCGTTCTTCTGTGCTTTGAGCCAGTTGCGTGCGATCTGCTTCCCTCTGCGTTCTTTTTGCTGGAGGTACTCAAATTGCAGCTCCACCTTGCGCCAAAAAGCGAGTGCGATAAGAGCCAAAACCAAAAGGGTGAGAAGCGCGAGACCAGTTCCCATAAGCGGCACAAAAGTAAAAAAGGGCAAGCAAGGGGCAGAAGCACCATTCAGGCAGTGTCCGGGCAAGGGTCAATTCGACAGCAGCTGCTGATAATGACCATCCAGCTGATCGATCAGCTGATGGGGTTCAAACTGCTTCCTCGCGTAAGCCAGGCTGCGTTCTGTGCGTGACTCAGTGTCCTGTGCGTCGTCCAAAATGGACCGGATCGCATGGCGG
>RFXV01000200.1 GCA_009921445.1 Flavobacteriia bacterium | reverse complement strand
TTGGCGAGATGAGTTTGCGACCAGGCGTATATCTCAAAACGGGCGCAGTGTTCGATTTCAATATTTTGGATCGGCGCGTCACGACCCTCGAACTTGGAGCCATTCTCGACGTTTATTCTGAAGTGTTGCCTATTTTTCATATCCCCGGTCAAAATGCGGAGGGTTTGCAAAACCAAAGGGCTTTTCTGCAGTTCTACTGCACATTCAATTTTGGAAAAAAATGGAATTGAATCCAACGGCTGTCAAGAAGGAAGAACGAAAGCCCAAATGGCTGAGAGTGAAGCTGCCAACGGGAGAAAACTTCCGTTCGGTCCGCAAGCTCGTGGACAACTATAAACTGCACACGATCTGTGAGAGCGGGAGCTGCCCCAATATGGGAGAGTGCTGGGGCGCGGGTACGGCGACCTTCATGATCCTAGGGAATGTTTGCACCCGCAGTTGTGGCTTTTGCGCCGTCCAGACCGGTAGGCCCGAAGCAGTGGATTGGGAGGAGCCGGAGCGCGTGGCGCGCTCGGTCAAGCTGATGAAGGTCAAACACTGCGTTCTGACCAGTGTCGACAGGGACGACCTCGCAGATGGCGGTTCCATTATCTGGGCCGAAACGGTCAACGCGGTGCGAAGGATCAGTCCGACCACGACGATGGAGACACTCATTCCCGATTTCAAAGGCGAAAAAAAGAACATCGACCGTCTGCTTGCGGTAGCTCCGGAGATCATTTCCCACAATATGGAAACGGTCAAGCGACTGACACGAAAAGTGCGCATACAAGCCCGCTACGAAAGAAGCCTGGAGCTGCTCGCCTACATGAAGGAGCAGGGGCAAAAGAGAACGAAAACAGGTATCATTCTCGGTTTGGGCGAGACAGAGGATGAAGTGCTTGAGGCCATGAGAGACCTGCGGGAAGCAAAGGTGGATATCCTGACCCTGGGCCAATATCTGCAGCCCACCCGAAAGCATTTACCCGTAGCTGAATTCATTGCTCCTGAACAGTTCGAGCGACTCAAGGAAGAAGGACTGGCCATGGGGTTCAAGTATGTGGAGAGCGGGCCCCTTGTGCGGTCCTCCTACCACGCAGAAAAACACCTCTTTTAGGCAAACTTTCCACGGCCTCGGATCGTTTAAGAGGTTGTATACTTGTTATTGGAAAAATCTCTATTCACAGAGCTATGAGAACACAGAGAATGAAGACCCTTTCTGGTCTTGCGGTCATTGCTATCGGTGGCCTGATCTTCTGGAACAACAGCGGCCAAGACGAGACCGTTTACACGCCTCGTGCGCAAAAGCAGGAAGTCAAGGACGAAGCAAAAGGTGCTGCCGCATGGATGCATGCACTTCGTGCGAATCAGACAACTGGTGAAGTCGATCCTCGGGATGTGCTGGCTGCGCGCGCATCGATCGATCAAAAACGCGGGAGTTACAAGACATCTGCCCTCAATCTGCAGTGGCAGGAGATGGGGCCAATGAACATTGGTGGCCGAACGCGCACCCTGTTCATCGATCCAGACAATCCGAGCACCATCTTCACAGGTTCTGTGTCGGGTGGACTATTCCGCAGCACCACAGCTGGGAGTTCCTGGCAGCTGGTCAATGGCGATGCGTCCAATCAGGCCGTCACAGGCATCACCAGGACTGTCAATGGCGACTATTATGTGTGCACTGGTGAAGGTCTTCACTACGGCGCCTTTGGTCGAGGCGGCGGCGGTATGCTGGGCGGCGGCATTTTCAAGAGTACGGATGGCGGAAATACATTCAGCGTGCTGCAGGCCACAGTTCCTACGGCCAATTCACGCTCGGCTGAATATGCCGCCATGTCATTCATTTATGCCGATCCCAGTACGCCGGACCGTGTATATGTGGCCACCAACAGAGGAATGCGCCGCACAGACGATGGCGGTCAGACGTGGGTGAATCCAGTCGAAAATTCTCCGGGTCTTTCGCCTTCGGAATGGCTGAATGGCATCACAGATTTCACAGTCGCTACCGACGGAAGCGTTTGGGTGAAGTCATCCACTCAGATCCTTTATTCTCCCAATGGCGACGATGCCAGCTTCGTTTCCATGGCTGGAAGCGGTCTGCCTCAGAACAATGCGCGCTCTCGAATAGCTGTAGCGCCCTCCGATCCGGATTTCGTGTATGTAGTACATATCGACGGGTCCGATCAATTGTCCTCTGTGTACAGAACTACGGATAAAGGCCAGACTTGGACCTTGATGATCCAAGGGAGCAACAGTTTCAATCCATTCAACGA
>RFXV01000199.1 GCA_009921445.1 Flavobacteriia bacterium | reverse complement strand
CCCGAGTCCATGACCGCGGATGATACACTCAAACTGCTCATCAAGGAACGCCGCAGTATTGCAGTCGTGCTCGACGAGTTCGGCGGTACGGCCGGACTGGTCACGGTCGAAGATGTGGTTGAAGAACTCTTTGGTGAGATCGACGACGAACACGATACCGAGGAGTTCACTGAAAAGGTTTTGGCTGAAGGCGAATATCTGCTGTCTGCACGTTTGGAGATCGACGACCTGAACGAGAAATACGGACTGGAGATCCCGGAGAGTGAGAATTTCCACACTTTGGGCGGATGGGTGCTCAGCCACTTGGGAAGCATTCCCGAGAAGGGCGAACAGTTTCCCCTCGACGGCTTCACCGTCGTGGTCACAAGGGCTTCACAGACCAGAGTGGAGGAACTCCGTCTGAAGCGATCCTCCGAACGCAAAAAGGACGATTCCTTTTAGGCCAGGAGTTCGTGCAGGGTCTCTGAGATGACATCGAGCTGCTCATCGGTGATGATCAGTGGAGGCGCCAGACGAAATGCGGCATCGTTGTACAGGAACCAATCGATCAACAGTCCTTTGTCCCAGGCTCTGTGGACGTTGTCCCACATGCGTTTTGAGCTTCCCAGGTGCAGGGCGAGCATTGCTCCCTTTCCACTGATATGGGTTTGTGGAATGTCTGCGAGGCGCTTCCTCAGCCCTTTCTCGATCGCCTGAGCACGACCCTTGTCGATCTCTTCCTGCCAAACGCCCAGGGATGCCAGGGCAGCTGCACAGCTTACAGGATGTCCGCCAAATGTGGTGATGTGCCCCAGCACCGGATGTTCGGTGAAATGATCCATCAGCTTTTTGGAAGCTGCGATTCCGCCCAGCGGCATGCCCCCGCCCATGGCTTTGGCCATGGCGACCATATCTGGTTGCAGTGCGGTGTCCTGAAAGGCGAAGAGCGGTCCGCTTCGTCCAAATCCCGTCTGTATTTCATCGAGGATGAGCAGGGCGCCCACGGATCGGCAGCGTTCCTGGAGTGAAAGAAGGAACTGCTCTTTTGCAGGGCAATAGCCTGATTCGGATTGGATCACCTCCACCACAACGGCTGCGTGCTCCGCTCCGATCCGTTGGATCCCTTGAATGTCGTTATAGTCCAGTACGGTATTTCCAGGTACCAGGGGCAGATAGCCGTTGCTGAAGTGCTGATCGCCCATCAGACTCAAGGCGCCGTGAGAGCTTCCGTGGTAGGCCCCTTTGAAACTCACCGTCTGCCTTCGGCCCGTTGCTCTTTTGGCCAGCTTCAAAGCTGCTTCGATGGCTTCACTTCCAGAATTCACAAAATAGACCGAATCCAAGCCGCATCCGATGGCCTCGGTAATTGCACGGGCGAGTCGGACCTGTGGGCCCTGCACATGCTCGCCATAGACCATGGTGTGCATATAGGACGCCGCCTGCTCCTGCACAGCCTCAACGATCCGTGGATGCGAATGCCCCAGGCTGGCTACCGAGATGCCAGAAATGCAATCGAGGTATTCCCGACCATCTGTACTGTGGATGACGCAGCCTTCGGCTCTTTCAATGGATATGCCCATGGGGTCTCCACTGGTTTGCCCCACGTGGTGCAAGAAGAGGTTCTTGAGTTCACTTCCCTTCACGGCCGGGAGCTTCTTTTGAACGCCTCATCTTTCTCTTGTGGAGTTCCTTCAGCATCTTGCGGCGAAAGGCGTGTTCTGCGGCAAAAAGCTTGGCCAATTGCTGGGCAGGAAGGACTTCGTTGAATCGCTCAAAATAGCTCTGTTTGATCTTCAACTCGGCTTCTTCCAGTTCGAAGCTCTTCATGATCTGTTCGGTGGTCTCTTTTTCGTTCAACTCTTCGTCCTCGAGCGCCCGCATGATGCCTCGGTGTGCGCGACCGATCCTGCGGAGCTCTTCGTCGTATTCGTTGAAAATGGGCCAGAACAACTGGGCCTGCTCCGGCGAAAGTTCCATTTGTTGGGAAAGGAAGGCGATGCGCAAGGACTGGATCTTTTCCATTTCCTCCTTAGATGGCTCCTGGGCGCTCAAAAGGCCTGTGCACAGGATCAGCAGAAAGACGGTTTGGGCGATGATCTTCATTGGATGTGGTTTAAGAGTTCGGTTTGCTCGGCGAGCCAATTTTCTAAGGTTTCTTCTTCGATGAGGTTCAGTTCGTGTTCTGGGGCATACGCCATCTCGATCGCTGCCCATTCCTCGAGTTCGAGTTGTTCCAGTTCCCAGTCGATCAGATCGGTATCGACCTCTTCAA
>RFXV01000198.1 GCA_009921445.1 Flavobacteriia bacterium | reverse complement strand
GAACCCCACAGCAGTATTTCCAGACTCAATAGCGGCGATACGCTTTTTCAGAGGGATGAGCAGCTTTGGGCCGTAATGGACAGTGCGTCCCTTTTATGGCGGGATTCAGAGGGTCTTTTTGACATCAGCATGGGCTCGGTGATCCATTGCTGGGGTTTTCACAAGAAGACGAATGCAGTTCCAACAGACAGCGCCCTGGACCTGGCGATGTCTTCCAGCGGCTGGGACAAGATTCACCGCAGGGAAGACAGTTTGTGGCTGAGCGAGGGTACGCAATTGGATGTGAACGGCATCGCACAGGGTTATACGGTCGATCTTATTGCGCAATTACTCGAATCGCGTGGGGTGCGCCACTATATGGTGGAAGTGGGCGGCGAGTTGAGATGCAAAGGCAGGAACATCGATGACAAGGTCTGGACCATAGGGATCGACAAACCCACGGATGAACGGCTTGAAGATCGTTTACAGCGGGTTCTGCCCCTGAAAGACCGCGCTCTGGCCACTTCGGGCAATTACAGAAAATACATTACCGACCCCACGACCGGGAGGCGCTATGGACATTCCATCGATCCAAGAACAGGGCGGAGCACAAAAGACCGCCTGCTGAGTGCGACCGTGATCGCTGGCAGCGCGACCAAGGCAGACGCCTGGGGCACAGCACTTATGGTGGGCGGATTCAAACGTGCCAGAGAATGGGTGCAGGAACATCCAGGATTGGAGGCCTATCTGATCTACACGGATAAAAAAGGGGAGTGGGCCGAGTGGTTTTCGCCTGGCTTCCCGAGGTGAAGCAGCCTAAACGCCCTTGGCAGCAGCATCTTCTTTCTGACACTTCTGGTCAGGCGCTGCTCCGCAAAAACTACAGGCTTCTCCTTCTTCGTTGAGGAAGGGGCTTTGGCTGGCGCAGGTCCCGGCAAATTCTCCATCCTTCTTTGCCCAGATCTTGATGGCGATGCCCGCAAATCCAAGGCCTAAAAGTGTCAGGACGATCAGAAATAATTGCATGCTGTAAAGGTAATGGCGATCGATTCCTTGTGCAACGCATCAGGCCAGCGCCGCGATCTTTTTTAGAAGAACATCAGCCATCTTTTGCTTGCTTTGGTGGGTCCAGCCGGCGATGTGTGGAGAAAACACCACATCCCTCCGATCGATGAGTGCGTCCACAACCCTCTTGTTATCTTTTTGCCGATGCAGATCCTCAAAGTCTTTCGATTCCACTTCCAATACATCCAGACAGGCTCCGCGCAGCTTTTCTTCCTGGAGGCCCCACAATAGGTCCTCGAGGACCAGCTGATCGCCCCTTGAAGTGTTGATCAGATAAGGGCGTTGTTCCAGTTTTTCGATGAAGTCACGGTCGATATAGCGCCGCGTTTCCTCATTGAGCGGAAGGTGGATGGAGAGCACATCCGATCTCTTTTGGACCTGCTCAAGCGGGACTTCCTCGATCCAGTCATGACCGAATCCGCTTCTGTATTTGTCGTACACCAGAACGCGCAGGTTGAAACCCCGCAGCAGCTGAGAAAATGCGGAGCCCATCCGTCCATAGCCTATGATGCCCACGGTCTTTCCGGAGAGTTCTTCCCCCCGGTTGGCCTCCCGCTGCCAGATGCCTTGCCGCACCTGTTGATCGGCTTGTGGGATATTGCGGAACAGACTGAGCAGTGCCCCCAGGGCGTATTCCCCAACCGCTTGTCTGTTGCCCTCGGCCGCACTGAGACAATGGATGCCTCTTTCTTCTGCCCATTTCACATCGATGTGTTCCATCCCAGAGCCGAAGCGAGCAATGAAAATGAGGCCTGGAAACGCCTCAAGGAATTCCTTTGGAAAGGAGATCCGCGCCCGAACCAGCATACCTTCCGCCTTTGGGTACTGTGAAGCGATCTCTTTTGCCGATAGGGCTGTTGCATCGATCAATTCATGTCCAGCTTTACGTAGCCCTGATTCCAGGGCCTCGTGGCAAGGATCGATGACCAGGATCTTCATCGTGGAAGATTGATGAACGAATTTTTAGGATACCGCACCGAGTAGCTGAAGGGGAGAACCATGCTGCTTCCGGGCTCCAGACGGACCTTCCAACTCACTTTGCCATTGGCTTGCTGCAGCTGACCTCCATTCAGTTCGATGACCTTGACCACAATGTCGGGATTGGAGGATACGGGAATTTGATCGATCACTTCCATGCTGATCGCACTTTCCTTTTCGTTCTTTAGGTGGATGGCAAAACTGCGCTCTTCGGTCATGTTTCCGCCAAAAATGCTTTTGCTCTGCTCGTTGCGAATGATTTCGCGGCGAATGAGGATCTGTTCGTCACGGCCCATCGGGATCTCCAGACTGTCCTTCATACTCCGCGCATCGATCCGTGTTGTGCCC
>RFXV01000197.1 GCA_009921445.1 Flavobacteriia bacterium | reverse complement strand
ACATAACTCCGATGGCCACCACATGCAGCGTTGATGTGTGATCAATGGCGCTGCATAAGTGATATTGCTCCCCCTAGATCTGGGGTTGGATGAGTATTGTCTGCCCATTGCATCAACATCTGGTGCAGAAAGCCGGGTGATGGGGATTGCTTCGGTTTGAAGGTTCGCTCCGTGATGGGGCGAATTTTTTTGTCATCGATGTGAGCGCTGGTTGTGCTCCTCCACTTCTGGGATGTTTCTGCTCAGGTACAGGGCATTGCTGAGCCCCATCACGACCGTGCAGCCCGCCGGGCCGCACACCCGATAGAAGTGATTGCCAATCGATTCCACCGTTCCGTTGCCTTGAACGGAGTAGGGCAGGTGCAGGGTCTCGGCCATGGGATCACGATTGAAGTCTCAGCCGTCCTACGGATTCGCTAATGGACCCGACTGCGACATCTGATACGACTTTGGCTTTCTTTGCGTCTCTCAGTATTCCTTAAGAATTGCGCGTGTGGCTCTGAAGGGCTCAGCTGCCTGGGACATGGCAGGCCTTGAGTCGATCAAGGTGATCGCGCACTTCCAGGTCTGGCATGCGCATCACCCGTTGCATCAGCTGTTGGCGATGGGTGTAGAGGCCTTTGCAACCCTTGAGGGGTTCGATCAACAACTCAAGCAGTTGAGCTTTGGCGGTTGTGCTGGTCATGGTCTTCTGTTGCCTCTTGTCTGGTGGTGTTCCAACAGCATCGGAAAAAGCTGACGGCTCCACATCACTCCCTCGGGGGGGTGTCTGTGCTGATTCCAGGCGACGTCTCCCCCATCTGAGGGTTCTCCATCAGGTCAGTCCCTTTAACGTGTCGTGACTTCTAGGGCTTGGATGAAGCTTCTGCACTCCGTTCTGGTGTTGCTGCTGGTGTTGGTGCTGGGTTGTGCAACCGCTTCACCGGTGTCTGCTGCAGCGATTGAAGAATCGGCCAGTGGTGATCTGATTGCCACGCTTGAAAAAGCACGGGATGTGCGCGAGCAGGCGGACATCAAGATCCGAGAGAACCTCAAATTGATGGCGTCCAGTTGTCTCTATATGAGTGATTCGTTGAAGGAGTTGATGGCTCTGGAGAATCAGTTTGAAGATCGCCAGATCGAAGATTTCACCGTGGGAATGGCTGATGCGGTTGAGTTGGAGTTGCTCGATGAGGAATCCCGGAAGATCAAAGCGCTCTACCGCAGGTCCCATTGCGATGATCCGATCATCCTGCGGGAGCAGCTGCGGCAGGCGGATCAAAAGCGCAAAGCCTGATGCAGCAGCAGACCCCCGGCCCCTGTGATGGAGGGTGCCGGGGGTCTGTGTCTGAACGTTGTTGTTCAGAATTGAGGCGACCGTCCCGTTCCGGTGAACGGACGGCCTAACTCGCTCGTTTGTGCATGACGCAATCCAACAGATTTCGGCTGAAGGAAGGTCGAAGCGTCTGCCTCGTGGCGCCTGGGGCCATGTTCCAAGGGTTCGGGTGATGGGAGCTCCTTAGGGCACCTGGAACGGTGCAGATGGAGTGCCGATCGGCCTGGCCTTTCGCACAGGGCCTGTCGAAGGGCGCACCCGACAAGAGGTGTGAAAACTGTTGGAGCAGGGGCCAGAAAAGTCAGGCTGCTTCTAACGTCTGCTCGGTTGGACCGTCGTCTCGCATGGACGCCTCCGATCTCAATGCACACAGTCTTGGCCCGGGCCCTGCCCCTGGCAATCAGCACGAACACGCATTGCCTTTCCGGGCTGAATCGGCTGAAAGTAGGGCTGGCGTGGCTGCGATCTGATTAGCCTGAACCGCCACGCGTGGCTGATGACCATTCCCTTCGGCACGCCTGAGCCTTCGGACGGTCTGCTCAACAAGTCGGTGTCGTCCACTCGTCTGCGGACCTGGCTGAACACACGTCTTCGTCAGCTCGCCATGGGCCAACGCATTCAGGATGCGCGAGCCCTGCGCAGTGAATTTCTGATGGAGTGATTGTTGGCGAGCGCTCTGCGGGCGGGGCTCAGAGCTCGTTCTGTTCAGCCTCGAGGCGATTGCGTTCGATCCAGGTCCACAACTGCTGCAATGCGGCGTCATCCATCTCCGCCAGATGATCGGCCCACTCCTGCATGATCAGCTGCAGGTGGTCTGGATTGTGGATGCTCTGATTCGGGCCCATGAGCACATATTTGATGCTGAGCAGTCGCCAGGCCTGCGCTTCTCCCAGCCACGGGTGCGCTGCCAGGATCCGTTCAACCCGATCGCTCGGTGGATATTGTCTATCGCTATCCATCGGTAAGTGCTGCTCCCGGAGCTACTACGCCGCTTTCCGGCTTCGCTGATGCGCCTGAAGCGAAAGGAACAACGCCCGCGGAGTGCCGTAATGGTT
>RFXV01000196.1 GCA_009921445.1 Flavobacteriia bacterium | reverse complement strand
GCGCGAATGTTCGATGCGCATCCGGACTCCATTCTCACCGAGTACACGCCAAGGGACGTCTACAACCGCAACCACGATTGGTTCGGCATCTTCATCAATCCATACAACGACGGCATCTCGGACTTCAACTTCCGTGTGACCTCTGCAGGTGTGCAGTCGGACAGCCGTAATACGGTGGACGGAGAGGATCAGGGCTGGAACACAGTCTGGTACAGCAAGGTGCGGATAGACGAGCAGGGGTGGATCGTGGAAATGGCCATTCCCTATCAGTCTCTTCGCTTCGCTGAAGATGGTCCGACCTCCTGGGGGCTGAACATGCTGCGGTACATCCGTCGCAAGCGCGAGGAGTACTCCTGGAATTTCATTGATAAATCGGTGGGAACCTATGAGCAACAGTGCGGACTGATGAACGGAATGGTGGGGATCGAGCCGCCTGTACGCCTCTCTTTCCTGCCGTATCTCTCAGGCTACATGAACGACTATCAGGGACAGACGGACTACAGCTACCGCCTGGGTCTGGACATGAAATACGGCATCAACGAGAGCTTCACTCTCGATGCGACCCTGGTGCCCGATTTTGGTCAGGTGCCCTTCGATGATCAGCAGTTGAACCTCAGTCCGTTCGAATTGCAATTTGAGGAGAACCGACCCTTTTTCAATGAAGGAGTCGATCTGTTCAGCAAGGGCGATCTGTTCTATTCGCGGCGGATCGGTGGCGCTCCAAACAATGTCACCAATGCGCAGGCAAGCGACACCACTCTGCAGCCTTCCATTCCCGAATTCACCCAGCTTTACAATGCCGTGAAACTCAGTGGACGCACAGGGGGGAATCTGGGGATCGGTGTCTTCAACGCCGTGACGGCCAACAATTATCAGGAGTTCACCGATCCGGTCAGTGGTGCCCGTGAATCGGTTTTGATCGAGCCGCTCACCAACTACAATATTCTGGTCTTCGATCAGCGCCTGAACCGAAACTCCAGTCTTTCTCTTGTGAATACAAGTGTCCTTCGAAACGGCGATGCCCACGACGCTCTGGTCACGGGTCTGGTCACCGATCTGATGAACAAGAAGAACAGTTGGCGGCTGAATCAAGAATACATCATGAGCCAGCGTTTCTTCACTGATTCTGTGGACCGTGGATTCCGTATCTCCAACCGACTGAGTCGCATCAAAGGCAACTTCCGAGTTGAGCTGGGGCAGGAGCTCATGACCGACCGCTACAATATCAATGATCTGGGTTTTTTGCGTCGGGCCAATCGGTCGAGCTATATGGCCAAGACATCCTACCAGATCTTTCAGCCCCAAGGCTGGTTCATACGCTACGAGCTGACGGCCTACACCCAATACGATCAGCTTTTTGAGCCCAATGTCTTCAACGACTATGACTATGGGCTGGAGTACTTTTTCATCACCAAAAAATTCCTGGCCTTCGGTGGAGGATGGAATTCCAAGCCGGTGGGCAGTCACGATTACTTTGAGCCCCGGACAGCAGGCATGTATTGGAAGCGCCCCAAAAGGGACAGCTTTTACGGCTGGTTCTCTACTGATTACAGAAGACCCTTCGCCCTGGACATGCGCTTTAGAAGGCGTTTTTGGCACGGCTATGACTTTGCTTTCCAGAGCATCACCATTGAACCCCGCTACCGCTTCAGCGATCACTTCACCCTGGTCACCGAACTGGAGCGCGAACGCAATACTGGAGACATTGGCTGGGCCACCTTCGATCAGGGGGCGGCAGTCTTTGGTCGGCGCGATCGGGAGAACACCCGCCTGGAGGTGCGGGGAATCTATGTATTCAACGAAGTGAGCAGTCTGAATCTCAACATTCGTTATCTGTGGACCACAGTAGATTACACGGATTTTTACAGCCTGGATGACCAAGGTGGATTGGAGGAGCGTGCCTTTGCCGATCAGCTCGATCTGAACTTTACCAGCTGGAATGTGGACCTCAAGTATTCGTGGTGGTTCGCACCGGCCAGTGAGTTGGTGGTGCTCTACCGGAATGCCTTGCTCGATCTCAACGATCGGACGCAGCAATCACTTTCGGACAACATCAGTGGCCTGTTCGAGTTGCCGCAGGCGCATAACTTTTCAGTTCGCTTCACCTATTTTCTAGACTATAATTCCGTTTTTCGCAGGAGCCGAAGCCGGAAGTCATGATCGAAGCCAAGGGGATAAAAAAAGCGTATGGACGTTTGCAGGTACTGCGGGGCGTCGATCTTACCGTAGCACAGGGGGAGATGGTGTCGATCATCGGATCATCGGGCGCAGGCAAGACCACTCTGTTGCAGATCCTTGGAACGCTCGATGCGCCCGACCATGGCTCTGTTGCCTACGAGGGGGTGGATCTCTTTTCAAAAAAAGAGTCCGAACTGGCCGCCTTCCGAAATCAACAGATCGGTTTTGTCTTTCAGTTCC
>RFXV01000195.1 GCA_009921445.1 Flavobacteriia bacterium | reverse complement strand
GCATCCCAGAACGAAACAGCACGTTTGAAGGCCTCGTCCAGCTCAAACCCCATGATGACGCATGAGTCATCCTCCGGATGCAATTGCATGGATCGCGACACGGCAAAGATGAACGCCTCTTCACGGCCGGGCATGATGACGCAGCGCTGAGCTGCAATGGTTGGGTGGGATCGGGCGGACAGGTCCGGAGCAGCAATGTCACGCTGACGGACGCGCTCCTTGAGGAGCCTCATTCCAGCCCATTTGCGACAGTAGTGCTCATGGGCGGACAACCCACGGGGCAGGGACAAGCCCGACAGATTGAGGAGCTTGGTGACATCGAAAGAGGGATGGCCTTGGTGGGTGCTCAGTCTCATGAAGTAGTGGTTCCGCAGTCCGAACTCCGAATAGGCCAGCTGACCGAAACGGTAAAAAAACATTTCAGGAGTCGCCTTGAGCTCATTCATGAGGTTAAGGAAGGCAACCGCGTCAAAATGTTTGGCCGAAAAGAGACGGCGCAAGCCATCTGATGTTTGACGACGACCAAGCAAGAGGGCGCCAGCGAAATAGGAGGTTCGGTAGTTGTTGAGCACCTGTTCAAATGATTCCACCTGTATCCACGACGAGGTCATGACTTCGGCGGGTATGCCCAGGACCCTTTTTCCAATCTCCTTCGCGTAGATGAAGGCACGTTGCTCGGGAAGCAATCGGGGGTGGATGAACAGCCGAGGGGTTTTGCCGGGGATGGCAATGGATCGAAACGACCCGAGGGAAGCATCTGTACCCAATTGCGAATCATCCACACGGTAGTTCCACTCGACTTCGAGGAACCGTTGCAAGGAGTTCGCATCGAGGGGGCGTTCCAGCCGGGCTGAACGCGCAAGGGTGTTTTCTGCCGCCTCTTCGACATCCGGGAAGTAGTTGTTGTGCAGTTTTTGATAGGCGCGCAAGGCAGCAAACAGGAATTCTTCCACGCCGATGTCATACATCTCCCCGACCTCAAGAAAGGTGCGTATCAGGGCCCCGGCACGATCAGTGGAAGACGTCAGCAGACTGAAGAGATCCTCCGCCTGCAAGCCAAACAGTTCGAATGGGAAGTGACGGAAAAAGCCCGACTCAAGCGATGCCTGCAGCGACTGCTCCGTATCGGCCGTGCCCGCTGTTACCAGCTCGTCAAACGTCGTGCCGTAGCAGGTGGCAAGAGCAAGGAGCTTCTCCGTTTTCGGGTACTTTTTCCCCTTTTCTATTTCTGACAGGTAAGAAATGCTTATCCCGGCACGCGCTGCTGCCTCCTTCAGGGAAAGGTGGTGTCCCTGGCGCAGGTTCTTCAACTTGAACCCCAATATGAATCTCAGCTTTTCCTCGTTGACCGACATGGCGTGTTGGGAGATCGGTGGGGCAAGAGAGATAGGCTTACATCCGATGTGGCTAGCGTAATTTCGCTACAGGCGAAAGATTATGGCCTGAACGTATCAGAACCAAGGCTTTTGTATCGCAAAACAGCGAAACTTCGCTTGTCCCGGGCTTCAGGTAACAATAAGTTGATCTCACATACTCATCGCTATTGTCATTACAATTCGAATTCTCCCATGCGTTTGGCGCTATTCGGCCCACCAGGTGCCGGCAAAGGTACACAGTCCTTGTTGCTCCGGGAGCAGTTTGGACTCGACGTTATTTCCACCGGTAACCTGATACGCAAGGCCATCAGTGAGGGGAGTTCGCTCGGAAGAAAGGTGGAGGAGCACGTTCATGCAGGCGGCTTGGTACCCGATGATCTGGTTCGGGATTTGGCTAACGAAGCCATTACAGCGCTCATGTATGACCGGTTCATTCTGGACGGCTATCCGCGCACCACACGCCAAGCCGTGTGGCTCATGGAATTCCTCAGGGCATATAAGGCACCTCTGGATGCGGTAATCAGTCTCAAGGTCTCCGATGAGGTCATCATTGATCGGCTTTCGAATCGGCGGATCAATCGGGAAACAGGGGAGAGCTACCATCTCACGTACCACCCGCCTCCATCCAACGTCGATCCCAGCCTCATTGTGCAGCGCAAGGACGACGCACCGGAGTCGGTGAAAGCCCGCCTGGAGACCTACAGGCGCGAGACCCATCCTGTCGAAATGTTTTTCCGTCAGGCGGGACTCTTGGTAGAGATTGACGGGGAGGGCGGCGTGCACGACATCTGCAACCGGCTCATCGACAATGTGGAGCGTCTGGGCACGTTGCAATCAACCTGATCTGCCGGCAGGATGATGAGGAGACTTTCTGATCAGATCCATCACGTCACCGCACCGGGTGTCGATGTTCAACTGTTGCCCTGGCAGATCGACTCTGTGGTCTCGTTGCGCGCATCCTACCCATGTCCGGTGGATTTGGCAGCAGGTGAGGGCATATGGTTGGATCTTCTTGCAGCGATGCTCGACAAGGGCACCCGTTCCCGAACGAAGGCAGTGATCAATGATCAGCTAGAACGTATT
>RFXV01000194.1 GCA_009921445.1 Flavobacteriia bacterium | reverse complement strand
TCCGTAGTCAGGTGCTCTATCCAGTTGAGCTACAGAGCCTTTTTCAAGGGGTGCAAATATAGGATGTGCCGTTGGAAGAACGAAGAGTGAATTCAGAGGCAAACACCTCAAGCTCTTTGGCTCTTTAGTCTGTCCATCGGGACATGAGCCATCGTCTAAAGGAGCCTATGGACATATCTTGATGATAGCGACCTTTTTTTCTTCTCCGCTCCAAGCGCATCCCACGGCGTTCCAAGCGATCATTCGCTCGCTCGTAGCGTTTGCGGATCCGATCTCCTGAACCCGGCTCATTTTCTTCTTTGGCTACGTACTCATCCCAAAGCGCATTCAACCTCATGTATTTGAAAGAAAGTGCCTCGCGCTTCTTCACGTAGCGATTGCGTTTGATGAATCCACTCACGCGCCCATCGACCACCTGCAATTCCCCTTCTGAGCAGAGCGGAACGACAAGGACAGAACGCCATTCCAAAGTTGAATCTGCTGAAAATTGAGGAATGCTGTCCCGCCTGCCACTTAAGATGAACTGCTTTCCGATGGTCGGATCACTCAGGCCTTTGTAGCACTCGAAACCCGAATCTTCCAATAAATACAGGGTGTCCTTCCCTTCTGCTCCGCGAAAATCTTCGATCACACGAAGGACCGTCAGACGCCGTATTCCCCGCCCCCGAGGAGCAGATGGAACCGACACCCGATCCAAAACTTCCACCCATACGACCACATCAGAAAGAGACTTTTCGAAAACCACCGGACCGGTGCAGCTGCAGGCCGCCATCTGAAAAGCTGAAAGGGCTGTCAGAAGAAGCAGGCACAAGCGCATCAGAAGGCAAAATAAATGAAGGGCTGCAGGTCTGCGGATAATATCTGGTAGGCACAGACCACAGAGCCAAAGCAAAGCAGCAGTTGCACAGACCAATGCGCGGATGAGAAGCGTGCACGGTACTCTTGCTTGAAGTCAGAGGGCAACCAGTGGATGATCAATCCAATGAGCATCACGCCAAATACCGCACGGGTCTTAACGAGAATATCGGGGATCAATTCCCATTGAAAGGAACTTCCGATGTGGCCGATCATAAGCAAGGCCTGATCGAAACTCTCGTTCCGAAACCAGGCACGCGTAAAGGTGATGAAGGTGAAAGTGAGCAGGATTCCCCAGGCACGGTTGTACCAGCGGCTCTTATCGCTCCAGGGGCTGATCTTCTTCCACAGCTTGTAGACCACAAGACCCAGTCCGTTCAGCCCGCCCCAAACCACGAAATTCCAACTGCTCCCATGCCACAGACCACCGAGCAGCATGGTCAGCATCAAATTGACGTTGTGCTCGATCCACAATTTGAACTTCGGACTCAGGGCCATCCCGACACCAATACCCAGCAAAAGGGCTGCGACAAGGGTCAGACCCGCAAGGCTGCCCGATAAAAGACCAATGACCAGTAGGATGGTGATCATGGCACCGTAGGAAAAAATGGATCCGCCCCTATTCCCGCCCATGGGGATGTAGAGATAATCCTGGAGCCACTTACTGAGCGAGATGTGCCATCGCTTCCAGAATTCACCCACACTGCTCGCCTTGTAGGGCGAATTGAAATTGGTGGGAAGGCGGAAGCCAAGCATTAACGCCACCCCAATGGCCATATCCGTATATCCCGAGAAGTCTGCATATACCTGAATGGAATATCCGAACAGCGCCATCATGTTCTCAAATCCGGTGTACATGGATGGATTGGCAAACACGCGGTCCACAAAATTCAGGGCGAGGTAATCGGCCAGCAGTACTTTTTTGAGCAGTCCGTTAAGTATCCAGAAAAGTGCCAGTCCGAATTGCTCCCGGGTAAGCCGGTAGGATTGACTCAGCTGCGGTATGAAATCTGATGCCCGCACAATGGGGCCTGCCACCAACTGAGGAAAAAAGGAAACATAGAAGCCAAAATCCAGGATGCTCTTCACCGGTTTGATGTGGCCGCGGTAGATGTCCACGGAATAGCTGATGGTCTGGAAGGTGAAGAAGCTGATGCCCACCGGAAGCAGGATCCGATCAAAAACGAAATCCGTTCCCATCGCCTGGTTGGCCCACATAGCAAAGTGATTGACGGGTTGCAGCTCCAGACCAAGGGACGAATTCAGAAAGTCCGTCACGAAGTAGGCGTACTTGAAATAGCCCAGCACCAGCAGATTCACCGCCACACTCAAGCTCACCCACCACTGTTTCCGCTTTTTGCCTTCGGCTCTGTATACCGCTCTTCCAATGAAAAAATCGGCGAGGGTGGAAAAGATCAAGATGAAAAGGAACAGTCCGCTGGTCTTGTAGTAGAAGAACAGACTGGAGAGGAACAAAAAGGCATTCCGTGCGGCTTTCTTCCTATAGATCACCGAATAGACCAGCAGTACCAGTGCAAAGAAGGCCCAGAAATAGAACTGAGTGAAGAGCAACGGACGCTCCGGATCATAGGCCAAAAAACGCCA
>RFXV01000193.1 GCA_009921445.1 Flavobacteriia bacterium | reverse complement strand
CACATCTTCAATACGGCGGCATTCATCATGGGCGGGCCGCAGAAGTAGAACTCGATCTCCTCTGGCTCTGGATGAGTGCTCAGGTACTGATCGATAAAGGCTTGGTGAACGAAACCAAGGAATCCATCTCCCTCACGGTCGTCAATGTCCTTGGAAACTTTCCAATTATCCTCCTCCGTGGGTTCGGACAAAACCACGTGGAAACGGAAATTGGGAAATTCTTTCTCGATCCTGCGGAAATGCTCAATGTAGAACAACTCGCGCTTGGAGCGTCCTCCATACCAGTAGCTCACCTTTCGGCCGGTCTTTAGCGTGTGGAAAAGGTGGAAGATGTGTGCACGAAGCGGTGCCATTCCAGCTCCCCCGCCGACATAGACCATCTCTTTGTCCGTGTCCTTGATGAAGAATTCTCCATAAGGCCCTGAAATGGTACACTTGTCCCCTGGCTTCAGATCGAAAACATAGGAGGAGCACACACCGGGATTCACGTCCATCCAGCCATTTTTGGCTCTGTCCCAAGGCGGTGTGGCGATCCGGATGTTCAACATGATGATATTTCCTTCGGCAGGATGATTCGCCATGGAATACGCACGGAATTGCGGCTCATCGTTCTTCATCTTGAGGTCCCACAGTCCGAATTTGTCCCACTCGGCCTTGAACTTATCCGCGCCTGCCGGATCGTCCGGATGCGGAGCGATGTCCATATTCTTGAAGTCCACATCGATCTCGGGCACGTCGATCTGAATGTATCCACCTGCCTCAAAGTCCATGCGCTCACCATCTGGAAGCTTGACCACGAATTCCTTGATGAAGGAAGCGACATTGTAATTGGAAACGACTTCGCACTCCCATTTCTTGATGCCGAAGATCTCTTCAGGCACCTTGACCTTCATATCATTCTTCACCTTGACCTGACAGCCCAAACGCCAATCTTCAGCGATCTCCTTGCGTGTGAAGAAGCCTGTTTCAGTGGGCAGGATCTCTCCTCCGCCCTCGTTGATCTGGCATTTGCACATGCCGCAGGTTCCACCACCACCACAGGCAGAGGGGAGGAAGATCTTCTGGTTTGAAAGTGTGCTGAGCAGTGTGCTGCCCGATTCCACTTCAACCTCAGAACCATTGATATCGAGTTTGACCGGCCCGGAGGGCGCCAGCTTGGCCTTGGCCGTCAGCAGAAGACTCACCAAGAGTAGGATCACCACAAAAAAGACGGCGATGCTGGTCAGGATGGCGGTAGTTGCTATGAGTAACATATCCTTTTTCTGTTAGAGTTTGATGCCCATGAAACTCATGAAGGCAATGCCCATGAGCCCTGTGATGATAAAGGTGATGCCCAGTCCGCGCAATGGAGCGGGAACATGGGAGTATTTGATCTTTTCACGGATGGCAGCGATGGCGACAATGGCCAAGAACCAACCCACACCTGACCCCAGTCCGTAGATGGTGGCCTCGCTTATGGTCGTGAAGGCCCGCTCTTGCATGAAGAGTGCGCCACCCAAGATGGAACAATTCACTGCAATAAGGGGAAGAAAGATGCCCAATGCACTGTAGAGTGCGGGCGCAAACTTCTCCACGATCATCTCGACCAGCTGAACAATGGAGGCGATCACCGCAATGAACATGATAAAGCTCAAGAAACTCAGATCGATCTCAGCAAACTGCTCTCCCAGACCCAGACGGGCCAAGGCGCCTTTTTGCAGGACGAAATTCTCGAGCAACCAGTTCACCGGAACAGTCACCCCCAGAACAAATATGACGGCGGCCCCCAGCCCCACGGCCGTTTTGACCGTTTTTGACACCGCCAAATATGAGCACATACCCAGGAAGTATGCGAAGATCATGTTCTCGACGAAGATCGACTTGACGAATATGTTGATCAGTTCCTGCATGGCTTAGTCCTCTATGAGTTTGGTATTCTTTGCCCGTTGGATCCAGATGATCACCCCAACAGTGATCAGGGCCATGGGCGGCAGCAGCATCATTCCGTTGTTTTCGTAGCCCAAGGCATAAAGACCTGTTTTTGCGGCCGGATCGCCCAGCACTGGAATGCCGAAGAGCGTACCCGAACCGAGCAATTCACGGAAGAAGGCCACGGCGATCAGGATCCACGCATAACCAAAAGCATTTCCCACTCCGTCGAGGAAGGACTTCCAGGGTGTATTGCCCAGTGCAAAAGCCTCGAAGCGTCCCATGATGATGCAGTTGGTGATGATCAAGCCGACAAATACCGAAAGCTGCTTGCTCACATCGTAGACGAAGGCCTTGAGGAACTGATCCACCAGGATCACCAGAGAGGCCACGACCACGAGCTGCACGATGATACGGATCCTTGAGGGGATCAGGTTGCGCATCAGAGAGATGACGACATTGCCTACGCCCAAAACAAAGAGCACCGAGAAGGACATGACGATGGCGGGCTCCAACTTGACGGTGATCGCCAAGGCAGAACAAATACCCAACACCTGCACAGTGATCGGATTGTCATCGTTGAGTGGATTGGAAATGAGTTTCTTGTTCTT
>RFXV01000192.1 GCA_009921445.1 Flavobacteriia bacterium | reverse complement strand
GTCATAACCAAACGCTAGTCCGCCCCCTGCCCTGCCTCAAGCAAAGTTCTTCTGACAAAGCCGATCAGACAATTCACCGCTCCTTTTCCGAGCTGTGAATCACGCAACAAAACTGAAATCAATGGGTCCTGACCCTAACACGGAGGGCCAAAGAATCAGTGCATGCCCACAGTCAGAGTCTGCGTACTGAGTTCTCTCCGGCGATGATCCGTCTGATCAGTGCCGCAGAGGCGCGGTGTTTTACGTCGGCATCAGCCTTGGATCCAACCGCGTTCTCATGGGTGGCCGCAGCATCCATAAGAACGCCCATGATCTCTTTTTCAGTCAAAATATGAGCGTCATTCAGAGCAAGAAGCAAGGCTTCGCAAATGGTAAGCGCAGCCATTCCTGAATGTGTTTGGTCGTCCATCATAGAGTGTGACCTTTCCGATAAGTGCAACGCGGGAGGTGCGCATGCTCCTCTTGGTGCAGACTTGCAAGGAACCTGCCATACTGAGCTGATATAGATCAGCCCCAGATGCAATTTCTTTTGCTAAGACTTCATTCTCTGCAGAAAGTGTGACAGAAATGGACAAAAACATACCGCTTATCCGCAAGCTTGGCGCATTTATCGCCTTGTCAGAAAGTGAATTGTCGTTTCTTGCGTCCTTGCACAAGCGCCGGCGTACGTTCGCGGTGGGGAGCGATCTTGTCCATCAGGGGCAACCGGATCAGGCCGCCTATGTCCTCGACTCTGGCTGGGCCTGTTCCTATAAGCTTCTTGAGAACGGTCAGCGGCAGATCGTGGATTTCCAGATCCCCGGCGATTTCCTAGGGCTTCGCAGTTTGCTTTTGAACGTGTCGGATCACGGCATCGAGCCAGTGACTGACATAAAGGTGACGAAAATTTGTGCCACCGACTTTCTGAACGCATTGGAGCATACGCCACGGTTGGCCACCGCGGTTCTGTGGGCCATGTCCTGCGACGAGGCGACGGTGGTCGAGCGTCTGGTGGATGTGGGGCGTCGAAATTCGACCGAACGCGTGGCGCATTTCCTGCTGGAGCTTGGTGCCAGGCTTACCTTGGTTGGATTGGGGAGCACGGACGGCTATGCCTGCCCACTTACGCAATACCTTCTGGCTGACGCTCTTGGGCTGAGTGCCGTCCACGTCAACCGGGTGCTGAGGCAATTGCGCGAAGAAGGAATGGTCACGTTTCAGAACGGATTCGTAGACTTCGACAATTATGATCAGCTGGTCAATTTCGCAGGGTTCGAACAGTCTTACATGGATAAGGCAGGGCAACTACGTTACTGAAGCCGCGCTGTATTTGCCTGCCGTCAGATGCGACCCAGCAGAATCAGGATGACCACGGTGATCAGAATTGTGCGAAGAACTCCGGTTCCGGCATGACCGAAGCCGTAGCCACATGATCCTCCCCCACTGATTTGGTCCGCCCCTATAGTTAGGAATTGGAGGATCGAAGATGGGAATCAAACGACACAAGCCGGAAGAGATTGTCACGAAGTTGCGGCAGGTTTGGAGTAGCCCCCTGAAAGTGGTCCACCAACTGGGATAGATTTGTCCCGCAATTGGAGGATCAGCGATGGCTGGAAAACGAGAGAAGCCCGAAGGGTGGTGTCAGACCAATTCGAACCAGTCTCAGTTTGCCCGCACGACCGTGAACCTACGCGGAACAAAGCAACCGCCACTCGGCAAGGGCCGCGGCGCGGTTGAGCTTGTAGTTCTATCGTGAGTAGAGGTGTCGCTCCTGGTTGAAATGGTTTGAGACAGAGGCGTGGACTGAGGAGAACTTCTGAAGACTTCGCATCCGCCGGAAGCGGAGCATAGCACCTTCTCGCCTTCGAAATGGCAGGTGCGAGTTCTCGGCTCGATTGTTGAGCCAACGGCCTGTGACCTGCCGATCTGCTGCGCCGATCTCCCTCAGGGCTGCACCGTACGACCGGAGCTTGTCGGTCACGACGGCCTCCGCTCGACCATTTTTCCTCAAGGTTTTCTTGAGGAATTTCAATGCAGCCTATCTGTCACGGGTCTTCGTGACATAGCTTTCCAGCACCTCACCCTCGTGATCGACGGCGCGCCAAAGGTAGTGCCGTTCGCCGTTGATCTTCACAAACACTTCGTCGAGATGCCATTGCCAGCGACTTGATTTCATCCCCTCGATCCGGCGTTTTCGTATCTCGTTGGCGAACATCGGCCCGAACCGGTTCCACCAGAAGCGGACGGTCTCGTGGCTGACGTCGATGCCCCGTTTATGGAGCAGGTCTTCGACGTGACGCAACGATAGAGGAAACCGCACATACAGCATTACCGCCAGGCGGATGATCTCGGGGCTGGTTTTGAAGTACTTGAAAGGGGAGCGTTTGATCATCACCGGAAGCTAGACGGCGCCCTGCCCCTACTCAAGTGAAGTTCTTCTGACAGAGCCAGCCGTGCGCTTCACCGACACGGAAAAGTATTTTGTGTCAGAGGCTTCGGTTTATCGCATCCTCAAGTCCTACGATCTGATCACCAGCCCG
>RFXV01000191.1 GCA_009921445.1 Flavobacteriia bacterium | reverse complement strand
TGCTGAAGAAAAAACTCAGGTTGGGAGCGAACCTATTGATGTCCATGCCCCGGCTCAGGTAGTACTCCACATAGGTGAAGCCATTGGCCAGCGTGAATGCCAACTGTGTGATCGGATTGGCTCCGGCCTCAGCGATGTGGTAGCCCGAAATGGATACCGAATAGAAGTTGCGCACTTTCTGATCGATGAAGTACTGCTGCACATCTCCCATGAGCCGCAGGGCGAATTCGGTGCTGAAAATGCAGGTGTTCTGTGCCTGATCCTCCTTGAGTATATCGGCCTGCACCGTTCCGCGAACTGCCTGCAGGGTTTCCGATCTGATCTTTTCGTATACCTCCTTTGGGAGGACCTGATCGCCGCTGCTGCCGAGCAGCATCAGGCCGAGCCCGTCGTTCCCTTCAGGCAACTCACCTCTGTAGACCGGGACGTCCGTGCCCTTGGCCCTGTAGGCTTTGTCGATCTTACTGCGCACCTCTTTTTCCAGGCCATTGGCTTTGATGTACTTCTCGCATTGCTGGTCGATCGCAGCATTCAGAAAAAAGGAAAGCAACATCGGCGCAGGCCCGTTGATGGTCATACTGACCGATGTGCTCGGTGCACACAGATCGAAACCCGAATAGAGTTTTTTGGCATCATCCAGACAGCAAATGCTCACACCGGCATTCCCGATCTTTCCATATATGTCTGGACGCCAGCCCGGATCGTTCCCGTACAAGGTCACAGAGTCAAAAGCCGTGCTCAGCCGGGCAGCCGGCATGTCCAAACTGACGTAGTGAAAGCGTTTATTGGTTCGTTCCGGTCCGCCCTCCCCAGCGAACATGCGTGTGGGGTCTTCGCCCGTACGTTTGAACGGATAGATACCTGCGGTGAATGGAAAGAAGCCCGGTGTGTTCTCGCGCATCGTCCAGCGCACTTTGTCTCCCCAGCTTTTGAATTTGGGCAGTGCCACCTTAGGAATAGGTGTCTGACTCAGGCTTCGGCTGTGGTTTGGAACGCTGATCTCCTTTCCCCTGACCTGATAGACATAGAATTCTTCTGAATAGCGAGCCTCTTCTTTTTTCCAGCCTTGAAGCATCGCCCACAGATGCGGATCAAGGTCTTTGTGTAGCTCATTGAATTTTTCGATCAAAGCAGCGACGGTCGCATCTTCAGAGGAAGTCTGCGCCTCTTTCAAGAGGTCGGGGCCGCCAAAGGTCAGAACCGACTGCTGAAGGCCATAGAGCTTATCGGCCACCTCCGCTTGCTGAGTAGTTCGCTCGTCATATCTCCGGCTCTGCTCGCTTATTTCGCTCAGATATCGGGTCCGACTCGGAGGAATGATGTAGATCTTCTCACTCATCTCCGTGGGCATGGCCAGGTCGGAAGGGAATTCTGCCGAGGTCTTTTGTGTCAAAGCGTCCATAATGGACCGATAAAGCCCGTTGGTCCCTGGATCGTTGAATTGCGAAGCGATGGTGCCATGGACCGGCATCTGTTCCAGATCCTGTTCCCAAAGTCCGTGGTTGCGCTGATACTGCTTGCGCACATCCCTGAGCGCATCCAAGGCGCCTCTCTTGTCGAATTTGTTGAGTGCGATGACATCGGCAAAATCGAGCATATCGATCTTCTCCAGCTGAGTAGCTGCTCCGTATTCAGGCGTCATGACATAGAGCGAAAGATCACTGTGGTCGAGGATCTCTGTATCACTTTGACCAATACCGGAAGTTTCCAGTACGATCAGATCGAAGCCAGCAGCCTTGAGGACCTGTACTGCTTCCTTTACATATTTCGAAAGGGCCAGATTGCTTTGACGGGTGGCCAGTGAACGCATGTATACATTTCCGTGCCGGATGCTGTTCATTCGGATGCGGTCGCCCAGAAGTGCACCGCCTGTTTTTTTCTTGGAAGGATCAACGCTGATCAGGCCGATGTGCCGGTCGGGAAAATCCATTAGGAACCGCCGGACGAGCTCATCTACCATGGATGACTTGCCAGCCCCGCCTGTTCCTGTGATTCCGAGTACCGGTATCTGGGTCTTCTCTGCACGCTCATGTATCTCGCTGCGGAGATCTGCATGGATATCGGAATAATTCTCGAAGGCAGTGATCACACGCGCCACCGAACCATAGTGTTCCGTGTCGAGCGTCTCCATTTCCTTCTGAAGGGTTTCGCCCAGTGGGAAATCACTTTTTTCGACCAGGTCGTTGATCATGCCCTGCAGCCCCATGGCCCGGCCGTCGTCCGGACTGTAGATACGCGTTACCCCGTAGGCCATCAATTCCTCGATCTCCTCCGGCAGAATGACGCCGCCACCACCGCCGAATATTTTGATGTGCTCGGCCCCTTTTTCCTTGAGCAGATCGACCATGAACTTGAAGTACTCGTTGTGCCCGCCCTGGTAGGAGGTCATGGCAATGGCCTGTGCATCTTCCTGTATGGCGGTATGGACCACTTCTTCCACGCTGCGGTCGTGTCCGAGATGGATCACTTCACAGCCCGTCGCCTGAATGATGCGCCGCATGATGTTGATGGCTGCATCGTGGCCATCGAACAATGAGGCGGCCGTGACGA
>RFXV01000020.1 GCA_009921445.1 Flavobacteriia bacterium | reverse complement strand
GACCATACATTTGATGTGATCTTTTGCAATCATGTGCTGGAACACGTTCCCGATGACCGAAAAGCCATGCGGGAGATCTGCAGGGTACTCCGGACTGACGGAATGGCCATCATGCAGGTGCCCCAGCGATTTGATTGGGAAAAGACCCTGGAGGACCCAAGCATCACCGATCGGGCAGAAAGGGAAAGGCTTTTTGGCCAATACGATCACCTGCGGATGTACGGAATGGATTATCCTGAGCGGTTGCAGGAAGAGGGGTTCGAAGTGGAGATCTATGACATCTCAGCGCATCTGAGCGAAGAAGAATTCACGCGCTTTGCCCTTCCCAAAAAGGAGATGTTGTACATCTGCCGAAAGGCCAAGCCCACTAATTAAGTGCTTCCAGTCGGGTGCGCGCTTTCTGCTGCAGCGACTCAAAATAGGCAAATCCGTCCTGCTCCAGCACCTTCTTGAAACGGCGCTTCGCCTCTTTCTCATTCCCCTCTGCGGCAAAGATCCGTCCCGAAAAAAGCCATGATTGCGCGCAGCCATAGCTCTTGCCCGTGCACAAGGCCAGAGCCTTGTCAAATGATCCCTTTGCTGCCTGCATCCTTCCCATCCGGAATTCCACAAGGCCTCTTCGTTGGTGATAGGCCATTCGGTCCGAAGGGCTGCGCATAGCCGCACGGGTACCTGGATCATCCAAAATACTCAGTGCCTGCTCATCGTATCCGCCATCGTACAAAAGCCCAACCCGAACAAGCGGAAGCGCTATGGGCTTGTTTAGATCCTCTTCGGCTTGTTGGTCCATATCGGAGCGAACGGGTAGGCTGCGCGCCTGTTTCAGCACTTCGACGCCCGTGGCTGACAGATCGGCCAAAGCACAATGCCAATAGAGATAGCGGAAGGCTGCTTTCTTGTGGTTGTCGCCCTTATAGCGATTCAGGTAGCGGTAAAAATGATCGCTGGCCGTTGGATCCTGTTTGTTCAATAGCGCCTTCCCAGTGACCAGATCCATCAAGGGATAAACTGCCGTTCCTTTTTTCTTTGGTTGGTCCAAAAGAAGTTCCAAGGCCTTCTGATGCGCTCCCCGCTGCTGAAGCTGCAGGACCTGCATATAAGTGAAGAACGGGCTTTCCTGGACAGACACCCCATAATCCGAAAGCAGCACCCGACTGTCTTCAAAGAGCTGGTAACGAATCATACAGCTCATATAGGCATACTCCGGAAAGAAGAACGGGTCTTCTCGCAAATGCTCGTCCTCTATGGCCTCTTCCACCAACTGCTTCCCCTTGGCCACCGAACCGTTCAGGCCGATAAGCCGAACAAAGAAACGGTAGTTCTCGGGCAGGCTGCCCACAGTCATTTCAAAGATCCCCAAACCAAACAGGACCATGGGATGCTGCGGATCGATCTGCACCGCCCGGTTCAGTGCTTTCCATGACCGATAACCATGCAGTGCCATTTCCCAACTACTCCCATACTTGAGTTCGAGAAAGGCCTTGATCAAATGCAATTCTGAGGCGGCCATATGGGTGACCACCTCATCGGATGGGCCGTTTCGCACACGCTCAAGCTGATGGTCAAAAAAGGCGGTATGCTCTGTGTAGGCCCCTTGATGATCTGGAATGTAGGCGCTAAAAAAGGCCCAGCGCGCACCTAAAAGGGACAGATATAGATTTCCTTCTTCCTTGGAAGACAAGGCTTCCAACTCCTTGGACGCAGAGACCAGTTTGAGTTCGAGGATCTCCTGATGCAGACCGACCAGTTCGTCTGAAGCCTCCCAGCGACCCTGACCTTCGATCAGTAAGGATGCACACGAAAAGAAGGTGCAGAGAAAAATACTTCTGTGCACGATGGACAAACCCAAGGCAGATCTTTAACCGACCAGTCCCTTGAACAGACCCTCCATGCGCTCCTTCTCTTCCAAAGCCAGTTCAGGGTCGACCAAAATGCGTCCGCTGTGTTCGTCGGTGATGATCTTTCGACGCGCCGCGATCTCCATTTGTCTTTGTGGCGGGATGGTGAAGAAAGATCCGCCCGAAGCGCCTCTGTCCACGGCCACTACAGCCAAGCCATTGCGTGAATTGTCGCGGATGCGACGGTAGGCCTTGAGCAAACGCTCATCCAACTTTTTGCTGTAATCAGCCGAAACTTTGAGCAGGGCTTCTTCCTCAGCCTTTGTTTCTTCCAAAATGGTATCCAGCTCGGCTTTCTTGTGGTTGAGATGGTCCACGCGGGACTGCAGCTTTTCTTTCACCTCATCGCACTGTTCAGTCTTTTGCTCCAGCTGGAACTTGTGCTCCTTGATGCGCTTTTCTGCCAGTTGAATTTCGAGGTCCTGGAATTCCATTTCCTTGGAGATCGCATCGAATTCGCGATTGTTGCGCACATTCTTTTGCTGCTCCTCGTACTTGGCGATCTTGGCCTGGCAGTCTTTGATCAGCTGCTTTTTCGATTTGATGGCGTCGTCCTGTTCCTTGATGTCGCCTTCCATCTTTTCCACGCGGGTCTTCATACCCTCTATCTCGTCCTCAAGATCTTCCACCTCCAATGGGAGTTCACCCCGCACATTCCGGATCTTGTCCAGCTCAGATTCGATCAGTTGCAGATCGTAGAGCATTCTCAACTTGTCTTCTACGGTGATCTCTTTCTTGCTCATATTATGTATACGAAATGGGGTTAGTAGGCTTTTCTGACAAACGGACTGCAAAAGTAGCAAAAGATCGAAGCTTCTCGACGAGCAATTCACAGCTGTATTGTTCCCCCTCGTAATGTCCGATATCGGCCAGCAGGATGCGCTTGTCTGCTTCGAAGAAATCGTGGTATTTGATGTCTGAGGTCAGAAAAACGTCTGCCGCAGAAGACACCGCATCTTCCAAAAGAAAAAAGCCAGAGCCTCCGCAAAAGGCCACCTTTCGAATGGGACGGTCGGGCACTTGACTGTGCCGAATGACTGGGATCTTCAGCACTTCTTTGATCCGTACAAAGAGCTCTTCCGGCTTCAATGGCTTGTCCAAAAGCCCGATCATTCCCGCGCCCCTATCCGCATCCGGATTGGCAATGCGCAGCAATTCATAGGCGACCTCTTCATAGGGATGACAGACATTCAATGCCGATAGGACACGTCCCTGCTCCGAGTCCTTCAGGATGACCTCCAGGCGGAATTCATCTTCCACAGACCGAACACCCATGGATCCAGAGAAGGGATCTGCCTTGGCTCCCGGACGAAAACTGCCCTTTCCCTGAGTCACAAAACTGCATTCATCGTAACGGTCGCCTACCTGCCCGGCTCCTGCCGCAAACAGCCCTTCCCTGACCTTTTCCAAATGATCCACGGGAACGTATGTGACCAATTTGAGCAATCGCCCCTGAAATGGCCGAAGGATTCGCAGATCGGAAAGACCCAGCTTTTGGCCCAAACGGGCATTGACCCCATCGCTGGCATTGTCGAGATTGGTGTGCGCCACCAAAATACCGACGCCCTTTTCTATAGCCTGGATGACCGTTCGCTCGACCCAGTGATCGGAGGTGAGTCGCTTCACCCCTTTGAAGATAGGTGGATGGTGCGCCACAATGAGCTGACAATCCTGCTGGATCGCTTCTTCGATGATGTCCTCGGTAACATCCAGGCTGACGAGCACTCCCCGAACAACTGCCTCCCTTTTACCTACCAAAAGGCCCACATTGTCGTAGGACTCAGCCCAGGATGCGGGCACCCATTCATGCAGCTTTTTTTCTATTTCACCGATGGTCATGATCCTGCGGAATTGAATGTGATGATGGTTCGCTTGTCAAATGTAGATATCCTCAGGTCTTTGGCTTGCAGCTGACAGAGAAGCACAAAAAAGCCCCGCGCTTGCGGGGCTGTTCGATCACCTAAGAAGCAGAGATCATTTTTTTGACTTCTTCTTGTCTTCGTCGGCCTGCATATCTGCCTTGAGCTGGGAGAGTGCCTCGATATCGCCCAAAGTGGAACGCTCCACATTGGCCTGGATCTTCTTGACATTCTTGCCCGTCTCTTTGGCTTCCTTTTCGTTGCTCTCCTTTTGCACATCTCCGTGGATCTGGCTGTGGGAGACCACAACTCGGCGGCCTTCTTTATTGAACTCGATCACCTTGAAGTCTGCTACCTCGCCGGCCTTGAGCTGACTGCCGTCTTCCTTGCCCATATGGCGGCCCGGAATGAAGGCTTCCACCCCGATGTTCTCAAAGGTCACGGTCGCTCCGCGGTCCACGATCTCATTCACCTTTCCTTCCAGGATACTTCCCTCCTCCATCAAAGTGGCGTAGGTGTCCCAAGGATTGTCGGTGACTTGCTTGTGTCCCAGGCTGAGCTTTCTGTTGTCCGTATCGATCTCGAGAACGACCACTTCCATCAGGCTTCCCACGGAGGTGAATTCACTTGGGTGCTTGATCTTCTTCGTCCAACTCAGATCGGAGATGTGGATCAAGCCGTCAATGCCTTCCTCCAATTCGACGAAGATGCCAAAGTTGGTGAAGTTGCGGACGGTTCCCTTGTGCTTGCTTCCCTGTGGGTACTTGGAGGTGATGTCCGTCCAGGGATCTGGAGTGAGTTGCTTCATGCCCAGAGACATCTTGCGCTCTTCCATATCCAGCGAAAGGATGATGCACTCCACTTCCTGACCTGTGCTCACAAAATCCTGTGCACTTCTCAGGTGGGTGCTCCACGACATTTCTGATACGTGGATCAGACCTTCCACACCGGGCAGGATCTCCACGAAGGCACCGTAATCGGCGATGACAACGACCTTTCCTTTGATCTTGTCGCCCACGCTGAAGTTCTTGTCGGCCAGCTGGTCCCATGGATGCGCTTCGAGCTGCTTGATGCCCAATTGTATGCGCGTCTTGCTCTCGTCGAAGTCCAAAATAACGACATTGATCTTCTGGTCCAGCTCCAGCATTTCTGATGGGTGGCCCACACGGCTCCAACTCAGATCGGTCACGTGAACGAGTCCGTCCACACCGCCCAGGTCGACGAATACACCATAGGAAGTGATGTTCTTGACCACGCCTTCGAGTACCTGACCTTTCTCCAGCTTGGAGATGATCTCCTTCTTCTGCTCTTCCAGATCCGCTTCGATCAGCGCCTTGTGCGATACGACCACGTTCTTGAACTCGTGGTTGATCTTCACGATACGGAACTCCATGGTCTTGTTCACATAGGCGTCGTAATCGCGGATGGGCTTGACGTCGATCTGTGATCCGGGAAGGAAGGCCTCGATACCGAAGACATCCACGATCATTCCGCCCTTCGTGCGGCACTTGACGTATCCATTGACGATCTCTTCAGCGGCATGCGCATCATTCACGCGGTCCCAGGCACGGATCTGACGGGCTTTCTTATGCGAAAGCACCAACTGACCGTTCTTATCTTCCTGCTTATCGATAAGTACTTCCACAGCATCGCCGACCTTCAGATCGGGATTGTATCGGAATTCGTTGAGGGAAACAACGCCTTCAGACTTGGATTCGATGTCGATGATGACCTCGCGATCCGACATGGCGATGATCTTGCCATCCACCACCTGATGTTCTGCAAGAGATCCCAGTGTGGCTTCGTACATCTTTTCTTCCTCGCTGACATCCGTACCAGCCTGTGGAGCTGTTGCTTCCAGTTCGTCCCAGTCCACCTCTTCGGGAGAGGCGTTCATCAACTCATAGCTGGTAGCCTCTTCTTCTGCCTCAACCTCTTCTGATGCAGCTTCTTCCTTGGCCTTTGGCTCTTCAGTGGCCTCTTCTGCGACCGCCTCTTCAGCCTGGGCTTCGGGCGCCTCTTCCGGTGTTTCCTCCACCGCCTCTTCTGCGCTGGCTTCCGGGGCTTCTTGGGCAGGAGCTTCTGCCTCTGCTGCCTCTTCGGCTACAGGGACCTCCTCTTTTTCTTTTGCTTCAGGGGTTTCAACTGCTTCAGTTGTTTCTGCCTGATCAGCAGGTGCAGTTGCTTCGTTTTGGGTCACTTCCACCTGCGCGGCTTCTTCGACCTTCTTTTTTGTTTCTTCTGACATGAAGAATACGTTGTATCCATCCGATGTTCCGATACGCTGCGGCGGGCATCTTTTGGAGTTGTTTGACTTTATTCTGTTCTTTTCGTGTATCCGAGGCCGCTGAAAAGGGCTGCAAAAGTAGGTCGAAACTATCGATTGTGAAACAGTCCGTGCGCCCGGCCGTGGAGGCTGCGCTTGCCGTTAGTGGTCAGAACAGGATCTGACCGGCGAAATTACCCGAACTCATCAGGAGAAAGACGGCATTTTCGTTGCGATATCTATCAAGTTCCAAGGGCAATCGGTCACTCTCGGTGATCACCTGAAGATCTCCCCTCTGAAAATGATCCGTGAGCAGTTGGGCATTGAGCTCAGGCAGGCGTTTTTGGCGCACCACTTCAGGATCGAAGGTGACCATCGCCTGATCAGCTGCGTCCAAACTCCCGGCATACTGAGGAAGGAAATCGGGATTCAAACTGCTGTAGGTGTGCAATTCCAAAAGTGCGATCAGTTGGCGTTCAGGATACTGTTCCCGTACTGCCTGTACCGTTGCACGAACCTTTGATGGCGCGTGGGCAAAATCGCGGAAGTACAGACCACTTTCATTTTCGGCCACTCGTTCCAGCCGCTTGCTCGCGCCGGTGAAGCTTGTGATGGCCTCATAGAACTCATCGTCCATGACCCCCAGGCGGTTGCAGATCAGACGGGCGCCCTCCAGATTCTGCATATTGTGCCCTCCGAAGATCCTCAATGGGACCTCGCCCTCGGGTGTCAACAAAAGACAACCCTCCTCTGCCGGTCTGGATCCTGGGGTGGCATAGGGCACGGTTCGGATAGAAGCTTCATCGGCATGGACCAAGGCCTCCAGATCCTTATCCTCTGAGCAATACAACAAGGTACCTGAATCCTCGATGGTCTGGATGAAAGCTGCGAATTGTGCTTTGTACCCTTCTTCGCTCGGGAAAATATTGGCATGGTCCCAGGCGATCCCACTGATCAAAGCGATATGGGGTTTGTACCAAAGGAACTTCGGCTGCGGATCCAAAGGGGAACTCCCGTATTCATCACCCTCGATCACAATGAAATCCGCATCTGGATCCAGCCGCACCATTCGGTCAAATCCATCGATCTGAGCACCGACGAGATAATTCACCGATTGACCGACCTGCTGCATGACATGCAGCACCATGGAGGTGATGCTCGTTTTGCCATGGCTGCCGGCAATGACCACCCGGGTGCATTCTTTGCTCTGCTCGTAGAGGTACTCCGGATAGGACATGATGACCAGACCGAGCATCTGTGCCCGTGCGAGTTCAGGATTGTCTTTTTGGGCGTGCATGCCCAGAATGATCAGGTCGATGTCACTGCTTATTCGCTCTGGAAACCAACCTTCCTCATCGGGCAGTAAAGAAGCTGTCTGGAGGCGGCCTTTGGACGGCTCAAAGAAATGATCGTCCGAACCGCTGACCTGGTTGCCCTGAGCCTGAAGTTCCAGAGCCAGATTGTGCATTGCGCTGCCGCCTATCGCGATCAAATGGATGCGTGCCATGGTCCAAAGATATCAGAGCGATCGGCTCTGAAGTGCTGAAATGAATGACCTACTGGACAGAGGCCGAGAAGTTCCGAATGAACTTGAGCGCCAATGGACGATCCTGTGGACTCCCGTGTGCCGTAGACTCATTATAAGGCTCAATGCTGCCTCCTGGCCCATCGAACCATGCACTCGGATCGAATACCAGTTGCAACCAAACCATTTCATCATCATCGGCATCCAGGTCGATCGGCAGCACCACATCTCGCTGGTAGAGATCATTCCCTCCCGGATGATAGCTGAATGCCTGATCATCCACACTCCCGATCGCCCCAGGTGCATTGACCCGACCCTCGACCATGACGAATCGATACTGACTCGCCCAGGTCCAGAACATGCCGTAGGCGGCACTCAGCGGATCCTCAAGCGGAACGGCGCTTGGATCTGTCGCATTTTGGGCAGAGTCCAAACCCACATTAAGCAAGAGCGCAACGTATTCTCCTTCCGGCAGAACATACTGAGCCGACCGCCTGTCTTCCATTCCCTCTATCGGCTCATCGAGGTCAAAGAGTCCGTGATCTGCAAGCTTCAGGGTATCTCCATCTTCATCCACCAAACGCAAGTGGGAATAGTAGAATCTGACCGTTTCCAATAGAACCTCAGTGGAGTCATTCAACTGAAAGACAGAACCCGGATACTGCGCACTGTTATTGGCTCTTAGCGCCACAGAGATGTTGAGGGAAGCAGGACCATCGTCCCGGTCATCATCGTCATCATCCTCACAACTTGAGAACAGACCGCAGGCGAAGAGCAAGAAGATCAAATGAAGGAACCTGTTCATCACTGGATGATTCAGTACATCACAATGCTCGAATCCAGCTGAAGACGAAGCATCTGGGCAAAAGCATAATCCGTGGCATCCGACGACTGGCTCTTGATCTCATCCACAGTGAGCAGATCGAAGGGCTTCATGATGCGATCTACATCGATGACCACCTCAAAAGAGGCGTCCACATCTGAAACAATGCTGAAGTTCTTGTTCCTTGCCCGCGTTAGACTCAGGCTGTCGGCCATCTCATAATCGAACGCCCATTCGGTTGTCGTGGAATCCGTCATGTCCCACACCTTCCCCTTGATCTTCAAGAAGGAATATCCGCTGTAATTACCTGATGCACCGCGGTAGAGATCTGGATCGCGCAGACCAGAAAGCAATGTGAACTGCGATGGATCCTTCATATTATCGAACGCGTCCAAACCTATGGTGAAGCCATAAGAACCAGAATAACTGCCCGTGGGCAGCTCGAGTAGCTGATAGTCGCGAACCTCGGGTATGATCACGAAAAAATTCGTCGTGTCTTTTATGGTGTCGCCCAAATGCGTGATGAAAAAATCGCTGACGATCATCTTCAATTCCTCGATCTGATACGGATTGCCCGCAGCGTCGTAGTAGATGGAGTCCTTGGAGAATTCAGCTCCCTGATAGGAGAAAAAGACTCTCAGGCCGACGTTGCGTTGCGTTCCGTTGTTGTCTCCACCCACAGAAATGTCTTTGGTGCAGCTGCCCAACGAGGCGAACAGGATAACGACGCAAATGATTTTAACGATGATCTTCACTTGATCTTGATTAAGGTTATTCCCACAGATTACAGGGCACAAATATCTGATTCTTCCGCAAATCTGTTAGACGCAACGAGTCTCCACTAAGCGTTTGGGTGTGTAATGCCGCTCTGACTGTTCAATGGCTTCCATGATCCGGTCCATGATGAGCTGGGCATTCTCATCGGGATCATAGGCGATCGGTGGCTTGATGCGCACCCTGAGTGTGCATCCGCGCTTTTTCATCAGCAGCCCTCTTTTATTGAATGCACGCCTGAAGCCCTCAACCACCACAGGAATGACGATCGGCTCATATTCCTTGATGATCTTGGCCGTCCCTCTTCTTCCCGGCATGAACGGCTTGGTCGTTCCCTGTGGAAAGGTGATCACCCAGCCGTTCTCAATGGCTGTGGTGATCTTTTGCACATCGCGGGGATCCACATTCCGATCCACATTTTTACCCGCAGCGCGCCAGGTTCGTTTGATGCTCACCGACCCCACATAGGCGAACAGCCGGGGAAGGACTCCCTTTTTCATGGTTTCCACAGCCGCAATGAAATAGACATTCAAGCGCGGGAACAAAATGGGCCAGTAGGTGTCAATGCCCGAATAGCGGTTCCACTTGGCGTGGTTGAATATGTGGTACATGGCGGCCACATCGGCAAAATAGGTCTGGTGATTGCTGACAAAAAGCACGCGCCGATCCGGCAAGCCTTTGAGGTGTTCCGCACCACTGACCAGGGTGCGGTTGGCCATGGTGAACCGGTAGTGGGTAATGGATCCAAAGACGATAATGATCCACCTTTTGATCAGCAGATAATTGCCGAACGCGTCCTTTTTCAAAAAAGCCATGAAGGGCGAAGATAGGGTTGCCTTTGAGGAACACATCAAAACGAGCGGTTCTCGTCCTGCTCACCTGTGGCTTTTTTACCTTCGCCACAAACTCAAATTCAGTGCAAGACCTGATCACCATCACCTGGGATATGGGCAAAGGAATCCCCCTTGGCTCTTTTACGCTGAGATTCTATCAGTTGTTGTTCGCCAGTGGATTCATACTTGGCTATTTCCTCATGAGACGCTTCTTCAGAAGAGAAGGTCTTCCGGATGAACTCCTGGACAAACTCCTGACCTATATGGTCATTTCGACCATCGTGGGCGCCCGACTGGGCCATGTCTTTTTCTATCAATGGGATTATTATTCGACTCATCCTGGTGATATCCTCAAGGTCTGGGAAGGAGGGCTCGCCAGCCACGGAGCAGCGATCGCCATCATCATAGGGATGTATCTCTTCTCCAAAAGAGAAACGGGAAAGAGCACGCTGTACATATTGGACAAGGTGGTCGTGACGGTGGCCCTGGCGGGTTGCCTGATCCGTTTGGGCAATTTCTTCAACTCAGAGATCTATGGGCAAAAGGCCAATTCCATGATCGAAACGGTCTACACCGATCTGCCGCGACAGGCCATACTCCGATACTGGGACGAGGAAGTGGAAGACATACGGTTCTCCTTCGAGGACGAATACCTCCATTCTGACTCCATCTCCTACCCGATATACTCGATGGAGATCGATTTCAAAAAAGGCATAGACGAGACGAAAACACGGGAGCTGGTGGATCGGCACGCCTACTACCTGAATGGTTTTCCGGACGACGACCGGAACATTTTGATCCCGCTGACCGACCGCAGCGTGGCCTACGGACTGAAGGGTACTGCGGAGACGGGATTGACAGCTTCCTTCACCGCTTACGGGATTCCCCGCCACCCCACCCAACTGATCGAATCGCTGGGCTACTTGCTGATCTTTGCACTGCTCTACTCCATGTATCAAAAGGGCGCCTGGAAAAAGGAAGGCTTGCTCTTTGGCGCCTTTCTGCTCACCGTGTTCGGATTCCGATTTGTGGTTGAATTCCTCAAGGTGGTCCAGGTCGATGCAGAAAAGGGCATGAACTACAACCTCGGCCAAAGTTTGAGCATACCGCTGGTTCTTGCAGGCACTTTCTTCATCGTTCGCGCATTGCGTAAGCCTGCGGCCACATGAGACCGCTTATCGCATGCCTTTTTCTGGCGTTTTTGGGGACGGCATCCTGCAGCGATGGACCGAAGGATAAAAGGGAGCGGTCCACACCTACCTACGAACCTCAGTTCAAAAAGGAAGGCACATTGGCTTTTCTGAATGCGGAAAAGGATACCATGCGCCCCTTGCTCGATATTGAACTGGCCATCACCGACGAGGAGGTGCAGTATGGGATGATGTACCGAAGATCCATTCCGAAGAATACGGGAATGCTCTTTATCCGCGAGCGGGAGGAACGGCAATCGTTTTGGATGCGAAACACCTATGTTCCCTTGGATATCATTTATATCGCCTCGGATTCAAGCATTGTAAGCATGGCAGAAAACGCCATCCCGCTCTCGGATATTGGGCTTCCTTCCAAAGGCCCTGCCCAATATGTCTTGGAAGTAGCTGCTGGCTTTTGTGCAAAGCACAGCATTGAAGAAGGGCATTACGTCCGCTTCTCGATCCTATCGGACTGAGCATTTCCTTACACCGGACCTCCCTTCCTGATCGGTGACCTTCAATAGATAGGTGGCCGAACCCAGCGCTTGAATGGAGATCAGTTCTCCGGACCGCACCTCACCGCTCTGGCAGCGGGCACCCGACATCCCCAGGAGTTCATAGCGATACATCTCCTGTGAAGGAAGACGCAGGCTGATCGCCATCTGCTCAGAGTGATGATGGATCTCAAAGTCCATCTGAGCGGCTTCATCCAAAGCAATGTTGCTGGCGGGCAATAAAAAGACATGCACCCGATCCACGACCTGACCGTTGACCAGAAGCTGCAACTCCTCCTGACCTGATGCATTCTGAAGCATATCCAGGCTTCCCTGATGAATACCCTCCGGATAGGGCGAACTCCCCTGAGCAGACCATTGAAGCGAAGAACCTGTTAACTGGACCGTGGCCGTGCGGTTGCTCCGGCCCGAGAGGACGACATTGGCCGTTGCGCCGAAGCGCATGTACAGCGTGTCCGGATGGATCGTCCAGCTTTCTGAAGTGAGCGAACCGTTCTGCGCATAAGGACCCAAGCGGTCGATGAGTGCCGGATGGTCCACAAATGGGTTTCGGTTCTGTTGAACACTGGCGATCGCCTGGTTGCGGGTCCTTTCTGATGCATTCGGTGGATAAGCCGCATGCCAGTTTCGCAGCACGGATTCCTGACCCGAAAGGAAACTGCTGTAATCCTGATACCTCAAGGCGAAATACAGCATGGCCCGAGCGGTTCGCCCTTTTTGAGCATCGCGTGGTTCGAAAACCCCATTGCCCTTTTTCGATCCTCCCTGCTGCCAGGAAGGTGATGAAGTAACGATGCCGAAGGGAAGATTGCCCCGCTGAGAATTTGAAGTGACGTCCGTGGGGAACAAATGGTGAATATCACTGCGCATCGGCACATTCGAATTGTAGAAGGACTGCGGAAAGGTATGTTCGCAATTGAAGTTGTTCGAATTGGCTCCTGAACGCGTACTGAATGAGGCCGTACGGCCTGTGTAGGCGCACTCTACCTGACCGTTTGAATTATCTATGCTCGCATACATCTGATCGCGCGCTGAGGTATAGCCCAGATCGGTATACGGGCTGGAGATACGGTTGCGCAGGGCCTGAAAAAGAGCCGTCCCTTCGAGATCATTGGTGGAATTGTAGTAGCTGTTCGAGTAGCGACCAACGGCCTGTATCGGACAGACAAAACTGCCGTAAAAGCTGTCGGTGTCAATGATGAGTCCCGAACTGTGATCGATATTATGCTCCACCTTGAGGCCGATCCAGAATGAACTGCTTCCCTGTGCCGGAATCTGAGCCGGAAGCGAATGCAGGAAGTAAGGGGCCGAGCCGTAGAAGGTCGGTAGATGGACCCCTCTGACACCCACATCCCTCGGAGCCGCATTGGCCAGGCTGATCTGGAAGCTGTCCCGATCGGTTTCCAGCACCGTTCCAAAATTCAGTGAAGCGGGGGCCATCTGTATCGTTTGAGCTTCGACCCAGAGGAAGGATATGATCAAAACGGGCGCGAGAATATTTTTCATCTATTTTGGAATTAGCCGCAAATATCGGAGGCTGTTGATAAAACAAGTCAAAGAATATCAATGCCTTGCATGACAGGTTTTCTGAGGACGTCCGTGGAGCCTTTCATATCCCTAACTTTACTCCATGCAAGTGGAAAAAACACCCGAATACACCCCTGACTATCAACTGGATATGCCCCGTGAAATGGCTGGCGGCCGCATACAACCCCAGGCCACGGAGTTGGAAGAAGCGGTATTGGGTGCCATGCTGATCGACGAACGCGCTCCCGGCCAGGTGATGGACATCCTGAGCAAAGAGAGTTTCTACCGCGAGGCCAATGGCGAAGTGTTCGACACCATGGCCCATCTGTTCCGGGAAGGTGAGAGCATCGACCTGCTCACCGTATCGGCTGCACTGCGAAAAAGAGGTCAACTGAAGTCTGTTGGAGGCGATGCGTATCTGGCCAAACTGAGTCAAAAAGTGAGCTCATCCGCCCACTGCGAGCACCATGCTCGGATCATCGCGGAAAAGCACATCCAACGCTCCCTGATCCGTATTGGATCCGAGATCGTTCAGTCGGCTTTTGACGAGACCAAAGACGTGCTGGATCTTTTGGATGAATCGGAAGAAAAGCTCTTCAACGTCACCAATGGCAACATCAAAAAGAACTACGAGTCAGCGCAAAGTCTGGTGGAACAGGCCATTCGCCGGATCGAAGAGATCGGTAAAAGAGAAGGTTTTTCCGGTATTCCATCCGGATTCAAGGGCATTGATGATATTACCAGCGGCTGGCAGCCTTCGGACCTGGTCATCATTGCGGCACGTCCGGGCATGGGAAAAACGGCTTTTGTCCTTTCGATGGCCCGCAATATCGCCGTTGAGCACAAACGGCCAACAGCCGTCTTCTCTCTGGAGATGAGTTCCGTTCAGCTGATCACCCGCCTTATTTCATCCGAGACGCGGCTCGAATCCGATACACTGAGGAAGGGCAAGCTCACCGATGACGAATGGCAACGCCTGACCAATCATGTGGAGCAGCTCGAAAATGCCCCGCTTTACATAGACGATACCCCTTCCCTTTCGGTCTTCGATCTCCGGGCCAAATGCCGACGACTGGTATCTGAAAAGAAGGTCGAAGTGATCATTATCGACTACCTGCAGCTCATGACGGGCGGCGCAACCAAATCCAGCGGCAACAGAGAACAGGAGATCAGCCAGATCAGCCGGTCTCTGAAGAGCATCGCAAAAGAACTCAAAGTTCCAGTGATCGCCCTTTCCCAGCTCAGCCGGGAAGTAGAGAAAAGACCCAGCAAAAGACCTATGTTGTCCGACCTGAGGGAATCGGGAGCGATCGAACAGGATGCGGATATCGTCTCATTCATCTTCCGTCCAGAATACTACAAGATGGACACTTGGGAAAACGGAGAAAGCTGCATCGGACAGGCGGAATTCATCATCGCTAAACACCGGAACGGAAGTCTGGACGATGTGCGGATGAATTTTGAGGCGAGTGTAGCGCGCTTCTCCGACTTCCGTCCTCTGTCCGAATACAGCATTTCTGGAGCAGATGGCGCCATGCACACGATCTATGAATCCAGGATGAACGCCGAGGACTCAGGTACAGACGGAACCGATGCCTATAATTCCGGAGCCATTGATCCGCAGGACAGTCCTTTTTAGTCTTCTTCTTTCGTCTTGGACATTGATGTCCGCACGACTGCTTATCCCAATGGGAGAGGATGGACAGACCGATCATCTGAAGGCCTATGGCATTGCGTATTGGGCCCTGGAAAACGGACTGGAGATCCAATGGTTGCTCAATCACGAGGGCGGAAGCTTTTTGCTTCCCGATGCGGAAGCCATCCGAAAAGAGTGTCTCATACGCGGAGTTCGGTACGAAAGCCTGGATGAGAATGCCGCAATTCGCCTGCTGGAAGATATCGAACGGCCTGAGATCAACAAGGCCGCCGTGCGCCTGCAAAAAGCACCGCGGATCGCCGTCTACAGCCCCAAGGGAAAACAACCTTGGGACGATGCGGTCACTTTGGTCTTGAGCTATGCGGAGATCCCTTATGACATCATCTACGATGAAGAGGTGCTGGCCGATGTTCTTCCGCTCTACGACTGGTTGCATCTGCACCACGAGGACTTTACTGGTCAGTACGGCAAATTCTATAGCGCCTACCGTTTCGCTCCCTGGTACATCAATCAGAAGGCACAAATGGAAGCGGATGCCCAGCGTTTCGGCTTTGAAAAGGTCAGCGAACTAAAAAGTGCTGTAGCCGAAAAGATCCGGGCCTATCTGGTGGGGGGCGGATTCCTTTTCGCTATGTGTTCGGCCACGGACAGCTACGACATTGCCCTGGCTGCCCGTGGAGTGGACATCTGCGAGGCCATGTTCGACGGGGACGCGAGCGAGCCAGGCTTCCAGGATAAGATCGATTACAGCAGAGGGCTGGCGTTCAAAGACTACACATTGGTCAAAAACCCAATGGAGTATGAGTTCTCTAACATCGACATGACCACCAAGAGAAAGATCCAGGCACAGGACGATTATTTCCGGCTTTTTGAATTCTCAGCCAAGTGGGATGTGGTGCCGACCATGCTCTGCCAAAACCACAGCCGCATCATCAAAGGATTCATGGGGCAGACCACTTCCTTCGATCGCTCCCTGATCCGATCCGATGTGCTGATCATGGGGGACAATGAACTGCTCGGGGAAGCGCGCTACATTCACGGTTCTCTGGGAAAAGGTACCTGGACCTTTTACGGAGGGCACGACCCCGAAGATTATACCCACCGGGTCGGAGATCCGCCTACCGAACTCGTTCAACATCCGAATTCCCCAGGTTACCGGCTCATCCTGAACAACATCCTCTTCCCTGCGGCCAAAAAGAAGAAGGAGAAGACCTAGTTGAAAAAGCGCCAGTTGATCCCAGCCCGAAAGAAGTAATCGGGCAACGGATATCCCGGGGCCGCCCAATAATCGGTTGGAGAGAAAAAGAAGTTCAGGTGTTCGAACTCCAAATAGAATTCAGCCCTGCCCAAGCGCATATTCAAAAAGAGATCCAGCAAGGGAAAATCTCCCAGCTGTTGCTCCTGCTGGTTGTAGAACACATTGGCATAGGGATCATAAGCCCTCATACGGTAATTGCTGAACCAAGTAAAGGCGAGACCTGGCTGCATCTCCAGCACCCGATCGAACAAATAAAACTGCAGGTGCAGACTTTGTCGGGTATAGACGCTCGGAAGTCTTAAGAAAAGGTCATCTTGAGAAGTCTCCTGCCAGCAGATACGGTTGTTCCAGCTTAGAATACCCCAACGATAGGTCGAATTCCAGCTGACCGACAGATAGTTACTCGCCTCTTCTGCCTGCTTTGGAGATAAGTTCGTATCGAAGTAAACCGGACGGTCCCAGCGAAACAGACGGACCTTGAGCTCGCCAGCCTTTTCCAGTTCCATACGCAAACCAAGCTCACTGCGGGTCATCATCTCATAGGTCCTGTTCCAAGCCTTGTAGTTGGAGGTGTAGCGATACCATTGAAAACCCGGCAACGAACGGATGATCCGCAGGTAAGGCAAAAAGCGGAATTTCTTGCCAGAGAAACCGGTCTCTGCAAACAGATCCAATCCACCCTGACGGTCTCCACCCAGAACATAGTTCAATCGCAGTCGCAGCGGAAAACGATCGGCCACTGCGGTCGTCATATGTGCCCGGAGCCCCAAGTTGTTCTGTACGCTTCGGTAGTTGACGCCTTCATTCGAACTGCTGGAAAGCCAAAGGGACGCTCCGAGATCCAATGCGCCCTCCAGAGATACACCCAAAGAATTTTCCACCCGCTCAAAGTGGGTGCTGTCCTCTGTCAGGTTGTTCTGCAAATTGGGTGGCGGTGTGTCTGTTCCGGGGAAATCGCGATAGACATAGGACTGACGCAGATAGGAGAACCGATGATCGATCTGGAGTTTCTCCAGCCATCCTGAATAGGTCGAGTCCTGGCTGCGATTGATGATCCTGAAGGACTGATCGAAGACCATGGAACGGTTCCGCAACTGTTGTTCCCCAGTCAGAGAAACCACAGGAACAATGGAGCGATCCGTTATGCTGTTCTCTGTAAATACAGAATCGTAGAGCAACCCACCATTGGCTTCCATTTTGATGGTTCCCGTATTCACACCTCCATGGAATGCGTATTGACCGTCCTCCGTTGTGTAGTAAAGGGTCAGCAGCACATCGCTCTGCTCCACCTGCTGCCGCTGATACGCACCAAGAGAATTCAACCGATTGAATTCGAAGAAGAAATTCAGGCGTTCATGCACATTTTGGGTATGGAACAGGCGGAATTTTTGTCCTCGTTCATAGCCTTGCCTATAGTCTGCTTCGGTCAGGGCCGCACGCACATCGAAATACTTCCAGCGTTCAGGATGGCGAAAGTGCTGGTCGAATGCCCGGTTGCCAAAGTGGGTTTCAGGAGTCAGTTCTGAATGGAATATCAAGTTCTGTCGCCAGCTTCCTTGATTCCCCAATGGAAGGAAACCGTAGGCGTCATCCAACAATGGCTCCTGAGCATATACCTCATACACATTCAGATTTGTATCCAGAGGCATCCACTCCCCACCCCAAACTTTGGAGCGGAAGGGGAAGTCTTCACTCTGTGCATGAAGAAGCAAGGGGCCCGCGAAAAGAAGGGCCAGACATATACATTTTCTGAACACCGCGAACGAAGATAATGGCTCTCTAAAAGCCCGCGCATATTCTGTGCTGAAAGAAGGTGAGCCAATTGTCATCATATCATTTGCGTATGCTCTTTGGAACGCTCAAAAAATTCTGCTTACTTGTGGGGAGTTATTTATTTATCAATTCATTCTTACAAATTCATTCAATTATGAAAAGAGAACATTATCTCTCTGTTATGCGCGATTTTTTCCATCAAGTCCACACCCGACTGCCGAAAGGCCGGGGCATGGGTGCTGAATTGGGCGATCTTCTCGGAAAAAGTGAAAATACTATTTAC
>RFXV01000190.1 GCA_009921445.1 Flavobacteriia bacterium | reverse complement strand
TAACGGTAAAGCCAATGCTGCCCGGAGCGTAGAGGAATTCCCAACGGCGCGTGAACCCAGCCTCTGCATCTTCACATGGAAGCGGGATGTAAACGGTTTGAAAAATATCGGAGCGGATGCGGTAGACGAGCACCATTCCGGTGGATGCGATGTCGGAAGTCAGCACAGAGAAAGTATCGACCAATGCACTGTACATATGGCCTGGGGTGCCCGCGGCGCCGAGTTCCGTCCACGCGCTGGGAGGAACGCTCAGGGTATAGCTCTTCACATTTGCATTTCCAGCGGGACCGGCAGGTCCCGCATCGCCTTCTACAGCGTCGCAGCCCATCAGGGCTAAAAAGGACAGAGTCGCTAAGACCTTCGCGGAGTGAATCATTTTCATGGGTATTCGTATTTAGCTGAAAAAGTACACCAAGATCCGTTTGGATTTGCCCGCTCATTCGCCTTGTTTTACCCAATGGAGACGAAAAAGATCATCTTTGATTTTGGGAATGTCCTGATCCGCATCGATGAAGAGCGTACACGCCAAGCTTTCAAAGAGCTGGGAGCCGATCCTTCACTGGAAGAACAGACCGAACTCTTTCAAGAACTGGACAAGGGACGGCTCACCACAGCGGCTTTTTTGGAAGAACTGAGGCCATACTTCCCCTCATTTGTCCTTCGTCGCTCTTTGCTTGAAGCCTGGAATGCCTTACTGCTGGATATCCCCAAAAGTAGCTTGGATCTGCTCAGTTCGCTGGCGCGCAAAACCGAATTGCTGCTCTTGAGCAATACCAGCCGTCCGCACATCCGGCGCATCGCTGAAGAGGCTGGCCCGTACACATGGAACCGCTTCCAAAAGAGCTTCACGCATTTGTACTACTCCTTCGATCTGGGCTGCCGCAAACCGGAGAAGAAGATCTACGAAAAGGTGATGAAGGCCCAGGGCTGGTCTTCCGGATCTTGTATACTGGTCGATGACCGTATGGAGAATCTCGAAATGGCTGAAAAGATGGGCTGGACAGCAGTGCACTTTGCGCTCGACAAGGGCGGAGACCACAAGCTGCTCGAGCGAGAATTGATCGGGCTTTTGTAGCATTGGAGCCATGGAGATGAACTGGAAACTGCAGGCGGCACCCGACCCGGATCAGGTGACTCGCCTTCAAAAAGAACTCAGCACCACCGAGGAGCTGGCCAAGATCCTCTTGCAGCGAGGCATCTCGGATTATGAAAGCGCCAAACGCTTTTTCCTGCCCGAAACCATTGGCCTGCACGACCCCATGCAGATGAAGGACATGGACAAGGCCGTCGAGCGCCTGGAACGCATGCGCAGCGAAGGCGAAAAGGTCATGGTCTTTGGGGACTACGATGTGGACGGGACAACCGCGGTTTCGTTGGTTTCCGAAGTATTCAGCAAATGCGGGATCGAGCACCTGACCTATATCCCAGATCGCTATGCGGAAGGCTATGGCCTCTCTTTGAAAGGCATGGAGAAAGCAAGGGAGAGCGGTTGTTCACTGGTCATCGCGTTGGATTGCGGGATCAAAGGACATCAGGTGGTGAAACAGGCAGCCGAATGGGGCCTGGACATGATCATATGCGATCACCATCAACCCGGCGCCACATTGCCGGCGGCCCATGCCGTGCTGGATCCGAAGCGTTCGGATTGCAGGTATCCATTCAAGGAATTGAGCGGATGCGGAGTAGGCTTCAAGCTCATGCAGGCTTGGACAGCCCTCTTGGGCTGGAAAGAGTCGGACCTCGATCCCCTGACGGACCTTTTGGCTGTGAGCATTGCAGCGGACATCGTTCCCATTGTGGGTGAGAACCGCACCTTGATGCACAAGGGACTCGGCATCATCAATGAGGCTCCGCGCACTGGACTCCGCGCATTGATGAAGCAGTCGGACAGGGGCAAAAAATGGAACACACAAGAGGTGGTTTTTCAGCTGGCACCCCGCATCAATGCAGCTGGACGCATCGAGCATGGTCAACTGGCCGTGGAACTCCTGACCACTGGTTCGGAAGAGGATGCCGAACGCATAGCTGCGCACATCAACGAATTGAATCTAAGCCGCAGGAGCAAGGATGCCGACATCACCGGTGAGGCACTTGAGATGCTCAAGGGCACGGAAGATCGCTACACTTCGGTGGTCTGCAGCGAGAGCTGGCACAAGGGCGTGATCGGGATCGCCGCCTCCCGACTCATCGAGACCCATTACCGCCCAACGGTGGTCTTGACGGCTTCCGGAAATGTGCTGGCGGGTTCGGCTCGTTCAGTCAAAGGATTCGACCTTTATACGGCCATCGACAGTTGCAAGGAACATCTCATCCAATTCGGCGGACATGCCTTTGCGGCTGGGATGACCCTGAGAAGAGATCAGCTGGAATCCTTCAAAGCGGCATTTGAAGAGCAGGTCCGTTCTACGATCACCGATGATCAGCGGGTGCCCACGCTGTGGATCGATCTGCTGCTTAAACCAGAGGCCATCTCCCGGCGCTTTTACAACTCACTCCAGCGCATGGGCCCGTTTGGTCCGGGTAACATGACGCCTGTCTTTGCCTGTTTTGGCTTGTTGGAGACCGGTGGATCCCGAAAGG
>RFXV01000189.1 GCA_009921445.1 Flavobacteriia bacterium | reverse complement strand
TTGCATCTACAACAGCACAAGTAATTCGGGTGGAAATATCGATATCGACGGGCTCAATGCGGGAACCACTTATTATGTAGTGGCATATGCCTACCGAACAGTGGCTGCTTCAGATGATGATGTCAGCGCAGAAGAGGCCGCCAGTGTGACCACGGACAGCCCGGTCATCAACTCGGATCTGATCATCACAGGCATCATGGACGGACCCCTTTCGGGCGGCACACCAAAGGCTTTGGAGATCTATGCTATGAACGATGTAGCAGATATTTCCTCTTACACTGTTCAGTTTGCCGGCAACGGTGGCGCTACCTATAATGTAGCTGCCCAGCTTCCGGCCATCGGCCTGAACGCCGGAGACTTCTATTATGTAACCACCGACTCCGCACAATTCTACGCGTACCTGGGCTTCTCTGCCGATCAGAAAGGCGGCGCCTATCCGAATGGCTTGTACATCAACGGAGACGATCATGTAGCCCTCTTCAAGGGATCCTACCCTGTGGATTATTATGGCGTCTATCAAGTGGACGGAACGGGTGAGTGCTGGGACCACCTCGACGGATGGGCCTACCGGAACAACAACAGCAGCCCTACGACCGCTTTCGACTGCGCCGAATGGACCTTCTCCGGAACCAATGCACTGGACGGCACGTCCACCAATGCAACCGCTCCGAATCCCTGGCCTGTTGGCACCTACGGCACTGTAGCCGTGGTCGATCTTGAAGTGACAGAGATCATGTCGAGCTCTGCCCACAGCAATGCCAACTCAGATGGCGACTGGTTCGAGATCCGAAACAACGGAAGCACTTCAGTGAACCTCAATGGATACTCCTGGGACAACAGCAGTCAAACAGCTGGGACGCACACTTTCGGCAATTATGTTCTGGCCGCTGGTCAAAGTCTGATCGTACTCGATGAGGATTCTTCAAGCATCCAAGCCTGGTCGAACATATGGGGACAAACAGCGAACAGTATAAGAGTGATCGCCCGCGATATGATCGGTCTGACCGGGTTCGATGACTTGAGCAATGCCGGCGATGGCGTCTATCTCTACGATGCGAATGGTGCACTGATCGAATCTGCTGTCTTCGCTGTAGGCAATACTGGAAACAGTGTGGAATTCATTAATGGTACGCCCGTCCAGACCGTAGCAGGTGTCAATGGTGCCTACAACTCAACCGATGGGGACATTGGTTCTCCAGGCGATATGACACCGGTCTACGTCACCGTGCCCACCTACAACATTTCTCAAGTGCGGAGCGTGGATGCAAATGGAGTGGCCGATTCGCTCAATACGTACTGTAAACTGAGTGGTACCGTTACCTCCATTGACTTTGATGGAAACAGCGGCTACAGCTTCTACATGACAGACGGAACTCAGGGCATCAATGTGTACCGCAGTTCCGACCTGAGCAACTACACCAGCCCTGCGATGGGAGACAACATTGAAGTAACAGGAACCATTGCCCAGTTCAATGGGCTGCTCGAGATCATTCCGGACAGCTTGACCCTCGTTTCTCAGAACAACACGGTGCCTGCTCCGATGATCGTCACCACCCTGAACGAAAGCACGGAAAGCGAGCTGATCACTTTTGAGAATGTCACTCTGGTCGATACGGCCGACTGGCCAACCAGCGCCGCCTCGCGCAATATCGACTTTGTCACCAGCGGAGGCGATACACTGACCATGCGGATCGATTACGATGCGGCCATCTTTGGAAACACCCCTCTGGGCAGCTTTGACCTCACGGGTATTGGCGCCCAGTATGACGCCTCAAGCCCATACCTGGAGGGTTATCAGATCTTCCCGAGAAGCAATGCTGACATCTACACCGGCCCGGTCATTCCTTCCTACAACATTGCCCAGGTGCGTGGGGTCGATTCATTAGGAGTAGCAGACTCTGTTGGTGTCTATTGTAAACTCACAGGAACGGTCACTTCCATTGATTTTGACGGAAACAGCGGATACAACTTCTATATCTCCGATGGCACACGCGGCATCTACGTGTACAGATCCAGCGATCTGAGCAACTATACTGCTCCAAGCATGGGTGATGATATTCGCGTGGTTGGATCGATCGGTCAGTTCAGAGGACTCACGCAGATGAATCCTGACAGTATCGCATTGATCTCGCAGAATAATGCCCTGCCAACCCCTGTGTTGGTGACCACTCTAGATGAAAGCACCGAAGGCGAATTGATCACTATTGAGGACGTTGCCCTGGTAGATCCTGCAGATTGGCCCACCAGCCAAACTTCCCGCAATATTGATTTCTACACCACTGGTGGAGACACGCTGACCATGCGGATCGACTACGATGCCAACATCTACGGCAATACACCCACAGCTCCGTTCGATATCATCGGATTGGGTGGACAATACGATGCGTCGAGCCCGTACTTTGAAGGATACCAGATCTTCCCCAGAAGCAGTGCGGACATTGTCCAGGCGACTCCCGCACCAGGAATTCCTTCCTACTCCATCGCACAGGTGCGCGGGGTAGATGCAAATGGCGTAGCAGATTCATTGGGTGCTTACTGCAAACTCACGGGCACGGTGACATCCATTGATTTTGACGGAAACAGCGGATACAACTTCTATATCTC
>RFXV01000188.1 GCA_009921445.1 Flavobacteriia bacterium | reverse complement strand
ATGATCGAGACCACCCGAGTTGGAAAATACAGTGAGAGCACCAGGACTGTTACCAAGAACAGGCTGCCCTTGGGCTTCAGGTGAACAATCGCATAACCGGCGAGCACCGCACAGACAGAGGTGATCAGCACAGTCGCCGAGGTCACGTAGATGCTGTTGAACAGGTTCTGTGGGAGGGTGTCGATCTTTTCGAAAACGTAGGCGTAGTGATTGAAGTCAAACTTGCGAGGCCAGAGATTTCCCCGCATTGAATCAGGCATAGATTTGATCGAGAGCAGCAGAACCCAGGCCAGCGGCAGCAGGATCGTCAACATAAAAAAGACGATCAGTGTATGTCGAATAATATTGGTGAGCGGAAATTCCTTTTTCATCAGTTGCCTAGAGCTTCGGTTGCCATTGCTAGCATCAATCCCGTGAGCGGAAGATGTAGATCAGCCAGGAGACGAAGGCCATCATCACAAGAGACCCCACCATTCCAATCGCCGCTGCCAGTCCCTGTCGCCAGAGCCCCGTCTTGAAGGCCTGATCGTACATGAAGATCGTCCAGGTATAGGTTGGTGATTCTCGGTTGAAGCCGCCAAAGATGAGGTATTCGTCAATCACTCCCATCGAAGTACCAAAGCGTAGAATGACCAGGATCAGCATGATTGGTTGCAGACGCGGTAGGATGATGTGCCAGAAGACCTGCCACTCACTTGCACCGTCGATTCGGGCTGCTTCCGGCAGATCCTTGGGAATGGCCGCGAGCCCGGCGAGGAAAAAGACGCTATGATAACCCAGACCCCACCAGACCTCCATGATCGCCACCGAGGGTAGCGTTAGATCTGTTCCCCCGAGCCACTGTGGGGCGTTGCGGTAGGTGAACCAGCCCATTACATCAACCAGGAAGTGGTTGATCGGTCCGATCTGGTAGTTGTACATCCACTTCCAGAGTACAAAGACCAAGGTACTCGGAATCACCGCGGGAATCAGCAGGATCACTCGGTAGACCGAGGCTAGACGCTGGTTCTGAACACCATGAATCAGAACCGCAAGCAGGAGGGGGATGATGATGGTCCCTGGCAGGAACATCGCGGTGAAGTAGGCGGCTCGTCCGAGACTGTCCCACATCAGGGGATCACTCAGCGCCTCAGCATAGTTGTCAAAGCCAACCCAATTGGCCGGATCGTTTGTCAGGTACTTGTAATCAGTAAAGCTGATCCAAACGACCCGGACAATGGGGTAGACCTGGTACCATACGAAGAAGAGAACAGTTGGCAGCAGAAAGACCCAGTTGTTGTGCTCAACAAGCCAGGATTTTCGGATGGGGCCATGAATGGCAGGATTCCCAGTAGTCACTTTCGCTGTTTCCCCTCGTATTGGCAACCAGAGCAGTGTTACCCGAAGAAGGTCTTTCAACCTTCTCCAGGCAAGTAGTTTGGCGCAGGTTTAGCCGCGCTTACTGCTGGAGGCCAAAGAGGTGGTTGGTGATTGCCTTGGCCTGGTCCAACTGTCCACGGACGAGGTCCACGAAGTCAGGCAGCCAATCTGGTCGGCTCGCTTTCCAGCCAGCGTAGAGAGACTTGTACGGAGGCAGTTGCCCTGGATGCGCGGTCTCGGTTCCAGCAATCGAATCCTTCCAAATCTGCTGGTCGTAGGTCAGCGCCTTCACATATTCTGCAGCCTTCTCCTTGTTCTTGCCGTGCTTGAAGAGAGCAGCCCCAGTGGTCCAGAACACAGTGGACCCTTCGCCACCGGCAAACTTCGGCAGTGGTCCCATTCTCAAGTCTTTCGGGTTGTCCCAGTACTGCGCCATCCGCAGTGGAGCGTTGAAGTACTTGTTGTAGTAACCCACTCGCTGGGCAGCAAAGGCAACCTCATCCGGGGTTCCGTTCACACCACCATCCGTCGCACCCGCCAGGAGGATGTCTGGATGTGATTTGCCCATGATGTTCTTCATCAGCATCAGGGCTTCGATGGCAGCGTCTCCGGTGAAGTCGAAGAGCCCCTCGGAGGTATACACATCGCTGCTCAAGCTGTGTGTGAAGGGAGCCAGGGAGCGCCAGCCGTGGGCGTCGAAGGTAGCCCCAAATTGAGCCGCGCCGCTCTCAACAACCTGATCCGCTCGGGAGAGATAGTCCTGCCAGGTTGCTGGTGCATCATCTGGAAGTCCGGCTTCCTTGACAATGCCTGCATGCCAGCCAGTGCCAATCACGTCCAACAGGAAGGGCCAGCCATACATCTTGCCGTTGATCGTGCATTCCTCACGGATTGAGGGGATGATGTCGTCAATCACGTCCTTCGGGATGTAGTTGTCCCAAGGCTCAATGACATCCGCCTCAATCATCGCTGTCATTTCCACAAATGGTGTCTGCCCGACATAGACGTCCCAAGTACTATCACCCTTCTTGGCTTCAGCGACGAATCGCTCAATCCCAAAGCCCTCTACCGGGGCAATCTGGTAGTTGACATCAGGGAAGCGCGAATTGACTTGGGGAATGCCCGGATGCAGGTCCTCAATCCACTGGTAGAAGGTCGGAGTGAGAGGGCGGCTCTGTGCGTGAGCGAAGTTGCCAAAATTGGAGATCACCCCAACCCCAGCCAATCCCAGTCCTGCCGTCAGTGTCTTG
>RFXV01000187.1 GCA_009921445.1 Flavobacteriia bacterium | reverse complement strand
GGCAAAGCGTCAATTCGAATCGGAATGGCAATACAGACGCGCACGCGAAGCTGCCCAGCGAAGAATATTTTCCTTTCAGGAAAAAAATGGCGGTTTTTCCATCGAACAGAATACAGCCGGTTCGATCGGTTTCTACGACAAGGCAGGCTGGGTACTCTCCATGCTCATCGATGCGCTGGGCCCTGCAAAGGCTTCTGAGTCGGTCGCATCATTTCTTTCCTCACGAGCCTATGGCTGGACGGACAGCTACGATCTATGGGCGCACTTGGAGAAGGAAGGTGTGTCCTATGCAGAGCCATTCTACACCTACTGGGTGGAAGGCCGCCGCATTCCAAGCATTCAATGCTTCGTTGAAAATGAAAAACTCATCTTCGAGGACAGCAGTGGTGCTCCATGCCGCATCGAGTGGCTGGGCATAAAAGCAGACGGCTCAGTTGTGGAGGGCAGCCTAATGAAAATGGCCCAGCGAGCGGTGGCGGAATTGCCTGAAGACATCAGATGGGTGGTTCCGGATCCCCATCATCGACTGCTTGCCCACTGGAAGATCCCAATGGAACTGGAGGATGTGCCCTGGTCGCTTTTGAGCGAAGAGACCACAGCAGCCTGCGTCCGGCATCTGAACAAAGGAGATCTGCCCGATGCCCTTTTGTACATGGATCATTCCGATCGCCCGCTGGCGTTATGGCAGACAGCTCAGCGCTCAGGTGCTCAGTGGCCAAAGCTCTTCCATCAGCTGAATGGGACTTCCGTAGACACAGTGCTCTGGGATGCCCTGCTCACCGAGCGAAGCCTGCCCATCGAGACTTCCGAGGCCGAGTGGAGAAAGATATGGGATCGTGGAACCTACAGGTCCATGCAGTCCGTGGTGGAATGGATGGATCGGACCGATCATCCGGAACTGCTTTCCAAGGCCAGTGAGCTGCTCACATTTCAGGCACCTTCGGTACAGCTTCATGCAGTGGCGGCTGCTTATGTTCTGCACAAAAGAGGGCGCTCAGAAGGTCGGCGGGCGCTGATGGAATTGGCGAAGCCGAAAAACGAATTCAACACGCGTTCCCGTGCGCTGTATCTCATGAGTGATGGCCAACGGCCCATTTGGGATGCGGCTGCATTTCTCCATTGCCTTTCGGACTATTTCGATCCGAACGCTCGCGTGGCCCTACCTTGCAGAGCATATGTACAGGCCTATGCGGCGCATGTCCCCAACCCTTTTTCTGGAATGGATCTGTCCGAGTGCAGCTCAGATTGGAGCGAAGCGCAACGAAACCTATTTGAAAAGCAAACAAAGCAGAGGCTGTGAATAGGAGGTACAAACGCTGGTTCCTTTGGCTCGATGTGCTGGGCGGTGTGCTGTCCATCAACTTGGCCTTCGCGGCTGCGGCGGCGCTGCGATTTGAGGATCTGAGTGTGCAGAATCCGACCTACTACAACTACTATGTACAACTCATCGTCTTTTTTAATCTGCTCTGGCTCCTGCTCAGGCTGCTGCGGGGTGAAGGTGAATGGCAACAAAAAGACCCAGGGGTACGCCGCAAGGTGAGCAGGAACCTTTCTCTGGTCATCGCTCATCTCTTTGCCTTTGGAATTTTGGCATTGGCGCTAAAAGACCAGGCGACCTATTTCTCCCGTTTGTTCGGTCTGTATTTCTACACCGCTTTGCTGACCTTGCTCACGGCCTGGAGTTTCGTTCTGCACGGCTTCGAAATGCGTCTGGCCAAAAAAGGCGTGGGAAGAAGACGGGTGGCATTGGTAGGTGATGCCGAGCTGCTCAATGGTCTTTTGCCTCAACTGGAGAGCTTGCGGCTGGGCGGATTTGATGTGGTCGGTATCTATTGTTTTCAGCAGCTCGATCCGAAGTTCAGCTGCCAACATCCTAGAGCACTCGTGGAAGAATTGGCCCGAGGTGATCTGGAAGAGCTGTTCATCGCAACGGAAGATCAGTCTCAGCTTTTGAGTTGGGAACGCGAAGCGGACAGAGCGTCTGTTCGGGTACGTCTTTTGCCTCGGATCGACATCCCCGGCGAACGTTCCTATCAGCTGGAGTATGTGGGCCATGTGCCGCTTTTCTTTCCGCGTCCAGAGCCGCTGGAGCTCGTGCACAACAGAGTGGTCAAGCGCTTTTTCGATCTCTTTCTGACCATCCTCGCTCTGTTGATCCTGTTGCCGTTCGTATTTCCCGTACTCGCACTATTGGTGCGGATCAGTGGGCCGGGTCCCGTCTTTTTCAGACAAGAGCGGAGTGGGCTGCGCAACGAGACTTTTCTGATCTGGAAATTCCGCTCCATGGACGGAGCGGGAAATATATCTGTGATCGGACGGATCATGCGCAAATACAGCCTGGATGAATTGCCACAGCTGTTCAATGTGCTTTCAGGAGAAATGTCGCTTGTGGGCCCCAGACCGCATATGCTCGAGCATACGGAGGAATACCGCGACCGAATGGACGCCTTTATGCTCAGACATTTGATCCAGCCCGGCCTGACCGGTATGGCACAGGTGCAGGGCAATCGGGGAAGCATTGAGAGTCAGGATGAATTGAGCGCGCGTGTCTCGGCAGACGTTTACTACATGGAGAACTGGAATCTGCTGCTCGATCTGAAGATCGTCCTA
>RFXV01000186.1 GCA_009921445.1 Flavobacteriia bacterium | reverse complement strand
CAGATCTGTTCGATGTCCTGGAGTTTCCATCGGTAGCGATCTGCCGCCAGTTGAAGGACCCCCTCGTAAGTATTCGATGCCTCCAGCGCCTCCGCCTTCCAGACTGTCCAGATGAATTGCATTTCCAAATGAGGATGGGATCTGATGCCTTGTCTGCATTCATCGAGTAAGGTGCGTGCTTCCTCATGGCTGCTTTGTGCAGAAGCAGTGAAATAAAAAAGGGTGGACAGGAAAAACAGGACGCGGACCATGAATTCGTTTATGCGTCTGGTTTCAATATCTGTTCCAAGGATAACTCATCCGGAACGAGTACCTGCCGGGCCTTGCTTCCCTCGAACGGCCCAATGATGCCGGCTGCCTCCAATTGATCGATGATGCGGCCCGCCCGGTTGTAGCCCAGTTTCAGTTTTCGCTGCAAAAGCGAAGCGGAACCCTGTTGATGAATAACGATGAGCCGTGCAGCTTCCTCGAACATGGCGTCGCGGTCAGCTGGGTCGATGTCAGAAGTGCCACTGGATTCTTCGGCCTCGTACTCAGGGAGCTGATAAGCAGTCGGATATCCTCTCTGAGCGCCGATGTATTCGACCAGTTTCTCGATCTCCGGTGTATCTACAAAGGCGCACTGAAGCCGAATGGCTTCGTTCCCGAGGCTGATGAGCATATCTCCCTTTCCGATCAGCCGTTCGGCCCCACCCGCGTCCATAATGGTCCGGGAATCGATCTTGGAAGTCACGCGAAAGGCGATGCGCGCAGGGAAATTGGCTTTGATGATGCCAGTGATGACATTCACTGAAGGCCGCTGAGTGGCAATGATCAGGTGGATCCCAATGGCCCGGGCCAGCTGAGCCAAACGGGCGATCGGCGTCTCCACCTCCTTGCCGGCGGTCATGATCAGATCCGCAAACTCATCTACAACGAGAACGATATAGGGCAGATAGCGGTGTCCTTCCTCCGGATTCAGTTTGCGCTCCTTGAATTTGGTATTGTACTCTTTGATGTTGCGCACCATGGCATTTTTCAAAAGCTCATAGCGCTGATCCATCTCAATGCACAGAGAATTCAGGGTGTGGATCACCTTCGTTGTATCTGTGATTATGGCCTCTCCATTGCCCGGCATCTCAGCCAGATAGTGTCTTTCGATCACATTGAAGAGCGTGAGTTCCACTTTTTTGGGGTCGACCAGAACGAATTTCACTTCCGAAGGATGCTTTCGGTAGAGCAATGAAGTGAGGATCACGTTCAAACCCACAGACTTTCCCTGTCCGGTCGCACCCGCCATCAAGAGGTGGGGCATTTTGGCCAGGTCCGTGACATAGGTCTCATTGGAAATGGTCTTCCCAATGACGATCGGAAGGGCATGATCGGATTTGGTGAACTTTTCGGAGGCCAACACCGTCCGCATGGCCACCATTTTGGGCTTGGCGTTGGGCACCTCGATACCGATGGTTCCGCGCCCAGGTATGGGCGCAATGATGCGTATGCCCTCTGCACTCAGGCTCAGAGCGATGTCATCTTCAAGGTTTTTGATCTTCGAGATCCGGACTCCGGGCGCAGGGATGATCTCGTACAAAGTGACTGTGGGCCCGATCGTCGCCTTGATCTTGTCGATGGCGATCTTGTAGTGTGCCAGAGTATCCACGATGCGTTTCTTGTTGCTGTCGAGCTCGTCCTGATCGATGGTGATGTTGGAATTGCCATAATCCTTCATCAGATCGAGTCCGGGCATTTTAAAGCTCCCCAAGTCGAGTTTGGGGTCGTAGTAGCCGACTTCTTTGATCAGTTTTTTGTGTGCACGCACGTCGAGCTCTTCTTCTTGCTCGGTCTCTTCTATCTCGATGACCAGATCATCGTCTGTGTCTGCCTCTTGCTCTTTTGCAGAGGGCTCAACAACTTCGGGTTCTTGTTCCGGCTCCTCCACTTCAACAGAAATATTTGATCCGGTAGCTTTTTCGGTTTCTTGATCTTTATCTTCTGTCTCCTCCCATTCCACGACCACATCCTCTTCTAGGGCATCCTTGCCTTCCGCTTCGCCATTTTCCTCTGTCCCTTTGGGTGCTTTTCGGGTCTTACTCAGCATTGTATCCAGAGCAATGCGCAACTTGGGAAGCGTCCAGCGAAAATGAAGCGTCAAGAAGACCACGAGCAGGCCATAGATCAAGAAGTGAACCCCAACCGGACCGAGTTGAACGGTGAGGAATGAGTAGGCATTCCTTCCGCCCATACCGCCCAAAGGCAGAAAACCAGAAATGCTGAATCCGGACAAGGCAACCGCTCCCCATCCCAAGGCGTAGAGTGCGTAACGTATATCCCGTCCCAAATGCGCCCTGCGATCCAGGATCGCCCAGCTGCCCAGGCGGATCAGGAGATAGACGGCACAAAAAGAGGCCAGACCGAATCCTCTGTAGATGAGCGTATGTGCCACAGCTGCCCCCAACTTTCCAAAGAGATTGATCACTTCGTGTTCGGGATCGAGCAATTCTGCAAAAGAGCCGCTCAATTCACTAAGGTCTGTGCGCCAGTGAAAGAGATAAGAAAGGAATGCTCCGGCCAAAAAGAGCCCAGCAAAACAAAGGAACAGACCAATGGCCAAACGGACTGTCTGGTCTTCAGCCCATTTCTTCAGCTCTGATAAACGGAAGCTTCTGTTTTTGCTGCGTGTTTTCTTTCTGGC
>RFXV01000185.1 GCA_009921445.1 Flavobacteriia bacterium | reverse complement strand
CGGAAAATAGGGGCGGATGCGCTCCGTATCCAGATCGAATCGCTCTTTTTTACCCGCCTCTGAATAGAAGGCCAGATCCCAAGGCGCCAATTCCGTAACACCATCTTTTTCCGCACGTTCACTCAGCTCTTCCATGTCCCGTTCTGCTGAGGCATGCGCATGGGTTTGCAGTTCCTTCAGAAAGTCCAGAACACGCTGGGGTGATCGGGCCATTCGTTCTTCGAGTATAAAAGCTGCATGGGAGGCATAGCCAAGGATCTCTGCACGTCGTTTGCGCAGTTGTGCGATCCTAAAGACCCGTTCCCTGTTGTTGTCCTCTCCTAGGAGCCCTCTGGATCCAAAGGCGAGGTGCAATTCTCTTCGGATCGTGCGATCCTTTAGGTGACTCATTGCAGGACCATAACTCGGCGCCTGCAACGTAACGACTCCGCCGTCAGTTAAACCACGGGAGCGGGCTTCTTCTTTCGCATTCTCCAATGCAGAAGTGGGGAGGCCGTCCAACTGTTGGTCACTTAAGTGGAGAAAGAAGTCGTTGGTGTCCTTTAAGACCACCTGTCCGAACTGTATCGACTCGATGGAAAGCTGCTCATCGATGGAGCGCAGTTCTTCCTTTTCCTCATCTGTCAAAAGCGCACCATTCCTGCGAAAGGAGCGATAGGTCTTTTCCAGCAGCCGAAGTTCCTGAGGTCCGAGCTGTTCCTTTGCTCGATCTTCCCATACTTTCTGTACTCTGCTGAACAACTTGTGGTTCAGCAAGAGATCGTTGGAGAAGGAGGACAATTCTGGAGCGATCTGCTCAACCACCTTTTCAAGCTCTTCAGATGTTTCTGCTGAATGCAGATTGAACATCATGGAGGTGGCCCGATTCAACGGGTGCCACAGGGCTTCAAGTGGCTCAACCGTATTGTGGAAATCTGCCGCTGATTCCTGATCCAGAATGTCCTGAACTTCTGAGCGGGCACGCGCAATGAGTTCTTTGATCCCTGGCTGGAAATCCGCTGTCTGCAATCGGTCGAAGGGAGGGAGGTCGAACGCTTCCGTGAGCGGGTTGATCCTTCCGGCTTCAGTTTGGGCCATAGTTACGGAGCGTTCCTGTTCAGTGTATGATCAGCTGCTCAGTTAGCCTGTTGGTGCGCACCCAATAGATGCCTGCAGGAAGCCTGGATACATCAATGGAATGTGTTCCCATGCTCAATTCGCCCTCCAGATGCTTTTTGCCCAGCAGGTCCAGGATGATAAAGGCTGTTGCCTTATCCGTCTCAATGGTCAAACGGCCAGATCGCACCGGATTGGGGTAGAGCAACATACTGCTCGTAGTGGGCGATGCAGCAGACATTCCAGAGCCCGGTATCACATGGTCGTAAAAGAAACGTGTGGTTCGGTTCAACATAGTGTCGACCCTTGCCTGATCATCAAACAGACCGTGCCCTACATTGGGAAATGTATTCATGGAAGTTGCCGGTGCGCCCATCTGTGCAAGTTTGGCCTGAACGATCGCGCTCCCATGCATCTCCATGACCTGCAGGCCATTGAATGTTACTTGACCCACGGCGTAGGGAACCACTAGGTCGCTGTCGCCGTGGAAGCTGATGCAGGCGACATGAGCCGTACTGATCATATTGCTGTCGTAGATGGCGCCGGCAAAATCCAATAATCCTGCAACACGATCAGGATAGCCCAAAGAGCCGTTATTGCCTCCTTGGATGCCCCCGAGGTTGCCAACGATCTGCTGCAGAGTGGCATCTGCTGTATTGGCATCAATGAATAGCTGGGAATGGATGGCGGCAATGGATCCGGCTGAATTTCCTCCAATGATGATCCGGGTCGTATCGATGCGATAGGGGTTTCCTTCATCCCGGGCTGAGCGATAGAAAAAGCGGATGGCGGCATTGAAATCTTGTGTGGCGCGCGCAGCGGCTTTCAGCAGTTCTTCATTGAGGTTGGCGATGTTGAAGGCGTTGATCCCAAGGCGGTAGGAGATCGTGGCGGTCACGTATCCTCTTTCTGCATAGTAGTCGCACATGCCACTCATCAGGGTGCGGTCACCGGCCACAAAAGAACCACCGTGTGCGAGGATCATGAGCGGCCGCTCCGCCTGGGTGTCTCCAGCCGGTTCGTGTATGTCCATTTCCAGATCGACAGTGAAACCGGACAACGCCGGCGCCTGTCCGTACTGCACGCCAAGATCCCGATCGACATTGGGGAATATGGGGGTCAAATATCTCTGTGCATTCAGGCTGCTCAGTGCCAGCAGGGACAATAGGAGTAATGGGTGCTTCATGGTCGTTTGGGTTTGATTTTTTATTGGTTGCTGGAATATCAGTTCTTCTGAAGAACGGTTCGAAGATAGTCGCGGTCTCTTTCCTGCAGCAACAGGATGTAGTTGCCCTTGGGCAGATCGTACATATCGATCTGTTTCGATCGTCCCTCACGGATCAATTCTCCTCCCCGAAGGCTGTACAATCGCCAATGCATTGGCCCTGTAGTTTCCGACTCGATCTTCAGCACATCCATGACCGGATTGGGGTAGACTTTGGTGCTGGCGTATTCTCCTCCGATAAAAACATTGTTTGGGCTGAGCTGATATGCCCAAACCGAGGAGGGAAAAGTCCCGCTTTGACGGTCGTACCCTCCGAAGAAGTAGACCTTGTCGTTGATGACGAAAGACCCTGGCGCCCA
>RFXV01000184.1 GCA_009921445.1 Flavobacteriia bacterium | reverse complement strand
GACCTTCCAAAACATTTGGACCTGGCGCCCGCATATCGTTCATGGTACCGAATGCTGGCCTTTCAACTCGGAGATACCACACAGGCGCTCGATGGCCTGAAGGCCCTGAGCGAATGGCCCGACCCACAACGCACCGAATCGGATGAGACAGCTATGGCCACCGCCGATGTACTCACCTTTTCTGGAAGGCACTACGAAGCCATTCTGTACTATGCGCGCATCGAAAAAACACGTCCCGGAACGGACCTCGCAGATCGGGCCAAGTTCAGCCGGGCCAAAGTGGCCTTTTATCAATCGGAATTCAACTGGGCGGAAAACCTCTTTGAGGCGCTGAAATTCAGCGTTTCCAAACGCATCGCCAACGACGCCATGGAATACTCCATTCTCATCCGGGACAATGTGGGTCTGGATACGAACACCGAAGCCCTTTCACTTTACGCCAAAGCAGAACTCCTTTATTTCCGCCAGCGGTACGATGAGGCACTCTCCATCCTGGAGAATGTCCGCATCGGTTTTTATCAGCACAGCTTACAGGACGAGGTGCTTTGGATGGAGGCGCGTATCCACGAAGCACAAGGAGATCGGGCTTTGGCCCTATCAGCACTCGCCCAACTGCTGAACGACCACGGCGACGACATACTGGCAGACAATGCACTGATGATGCTGGGAGGACTTCAGGAAAGAGAAGGACTCAGCAATGAAGCCCAGGCCACATACGAGCGCCTGCTCACCGATCACCCCGATTCCTTTTTCATCTCAGAGGCCCGAAAACGCATCCGCACTCTACGGGGCGAAACGCCCCTTTAGGCTGCTTATATTTGGAAAAAGCACGCATGCTCCTGTACAATGTCACGGTGAACGTGGAAGCCTCCATTGAGGAGGACTGGCTCCAATGGATGAAGGAAGAACACATTCCCATGGTCCTGAATACAGGACTTTTCAGCGGTTACCGCTTTGGCCGACTCTTGGTGGAGGAAGAAGTGGGTATCACCTATTCCATTCAGTACGAAGCCAGTGACTTGGAAAGCTTCCGTCTCTACGAACAGCTTTATGCCGATGAACTCAGGAGGACAACCACCCAGAAATACGGCTCCAAAATCGTAGCTTTCAGAACTTTACTCGATGTTTTTGACCAAAAATAGACCCATGAAGAACCCGCTCTTTTCCCTGCTGATCCTCCTTGGCTTTGCACTCTCTGCTCAGAATACAATGAGCCCAGAAAAACTCTGGGAACTCGGGCGCGTGGGCCTGGAAGATGCCCGTGAAGATCAGGTATTGTACGGCGTTTCATATTACGATACGGAGGCCAACTCCGGCGTTCGCGAATTGTATCTGGCCGATCTGGAGAGCGGATCGACCCGCCAGCTGACCGAATTTGGAAAAGGGGTCTATTCAGCTTCCTTCCTCACCGACGACCTGATCGGATTCGCTCTGGGCGGTCAGTACCATACGATGGACTTGGAAAGCGGGGAAGTGATCCAAAAAACACGCATCGAAGGGGGGATATCCAATGTGAAAGCCTATCCGCAGAAGAACGGCATCATGCTTTTGTTCTCCAAGGAATTCAAGACCATGGAATCCACAGCCGACCGCTACCCGGAGCTGGACAAGGCCGATGCATTGGTAACCGAAGACCTTATGTACCGCCACTGGTCCAGTTGGTCGGATGACCGTTCGCAGCATGTATGCTATTCCATGATCCCCTGGGTCAATGGGAAGACAGAAGTCATGGACTTTACCGACATCATGGATGGGGAAGCCTTCGACAGCCCAATGATGCCCTTTGGCGGTTCGGAGGAATTTGCCCTAAGCCCGGATGGACGACGCATCGCATATGTATGCAAGAAGAAGACTGGCAAGGAATACGCAGTGAGTACAAACTCGGATATCTACTGCTACAACCTGGAGGACCGGACCACCATCAACCTTACAGAAGGCATGATGGGCTACGACAAAAACCCCGTATGGTCACCAAATGGAAATTATTTCGCCTGGACCTCCATGCCGCGAGATGGCTACGAGAGCGATGTCAACGAACTCTGGATCATGGATCAGAAAAGCGGGGTCAAGGCCAAATTGATCTCGGACCTGCATGTCTCCGGATTCAGCTGGGCAGGCAAAGGCAAAATCATTTACGGACTTCCCAAGCAGGGGACCCAACAGATCCACAGCCTGAGTTTTTCTTGGAAGCCGGGTAAAACCCTGAGGATCTCCACGCGTCCGATCCTGAACGGACCGCATAACTATAACAGCTTCATTCCCGTGGACGACGAGTTGGTCTACACCCGTCAGGACATGAACCACGCCACCGAAATATTCTTCCACAGCAAGGGCGAAGAAAAGACCGTGACTGCGGTCAATGAGAAGGTCTATTCCGAGATCGATCTGTCACGCATCGAAAAGAGATGGATCAAGACCAGTGATGGGAAGGATATGCTCACCTGGGTGATCTATCCACCCGATTTCGATCCGAACAAAAAATACCCAACGCTCCTCTATTGCCAGGGAGGACCGCAAAGTCAGGTCTCTCAGTTCTACAGCTTTCGGTGGAATTTCCAGCTGATGGCCGCTAAAGGATATATCGTTGTGGCGCCCAACCGCAGAGGACTGCCCGGCTTTGGGAGAGAGTGGAACGAACAGATATCAGGTGACTGGGGCGGACAGGCCATGAAAGATTACCTATCTGCCATCGACGAGGT
>RFXV01000183.1 GCA_009921445.1 Flavobacteriia bacterium | reverse complement strand
ACCACGGGAAGGCCTTCGGTACAGGCTTGATCCGCTTGAGTGGAACGCCGGATGCGCTGGAGCTGGATGTGGATGCCAAGGCCGACGAGGGAACACTTTTCAGTATTCCCATGGGCGGACCCAAGGAAGTGGTGGGAACGAGTTTCATCACTTTCCATCAGACCGATCGTTCCTTGCTTGAGGCCGATACCGAGGAAGAGGTCCGCAAGGAAGAGAGCAGCAATCCACTGGCATTGCATTTCGACCTGGAGGTCACGCCCGAGGCAGAACTCGAGATCATCATCGATGAACAGACAGGCGATCTGCTAAGGGGGAGAGGACGCGGACAGCTGCAGATCGATATCGACAGGGAAGGGGATGTGCAGATCGTTGGAGACGTTGCCATCGATAAGGGCTTTTATCAGTTCACGCTCACGGGCATCGTCAACCGAAGATTCGATCTGGTCGAAGGCGGAACGCTCAGCTGGGATGGCAGTCCATTCGATTCCCAGATCGACATCAAGGCCAGGTACAACACCCGGGTGAGCCTGGGGCCCATCCTCGACGACTACAAGGGCGTGCGGACCGATCTGGACCTCTACCTGATCTTGCGGGAGAACCTGATGAACCCCACCATTGATTTTGACATACAGACTCCGCAGGCGACATCGGATGCTCAGGCCAAGCTGCAGAATTACTTCTCGGACAAAGACCGCCTCAACCGTCAGGCGTTCAGTATTTTGAGTATGAATACCCTCTTGGCCGAGAGCGGTACCAACAGCGGGGGCGGCGTGTTCTCAGAGACCAATCTCACCAACAACACCTATCAGATGCTCACCAATCAGGTGTCGAACTGGCTGAATTCCGGTGTGAATTTCATCGACATCAATGTGAACTATGTCGGCTCCGAAGACCCCGGGGTGACCAACGATGAATTCGAGGTGGGTGTTTCCAAGAAACTGATGAACGATCGTCTGACCATCAATGGCGAGTTTGATGTACCGGTCGGCGCCGATCAGGCACAGAATCAGCAGCAATCGCTTGTGGGCGATGTGGAACTGGTCTACGACATCACTCCCGACGGCCGTTTCAAGGCGCGGGTATTCAACCAGACCAACGACCAGCTGAACGGACAGATCACCACCATGTACACCCAGGGACTCGGTATCTTCTACACCACGGATTTCGATGATCTTGGCGAACTCGTTCAAAAGGTCTTTGGGATCAAACCGAAATCGGGAAGCGAGACGGATGAAGAATAAGACGCGATCTGAATGTTTCGCTCTATTGGGTCTGACTGAGGATGCCACGATGGATCAGGTGCGCACGGCCTACAGAAAACTGGCCAAAAAGCATCATCCCGATGTGAATCCTTTGAAGGATTCTGCCCGCCTCTTCCAGGAGATACAGGCGGCCTATGAGCAGATCTCCTCAGGGACATTTTCAGCCTCCTCCCAGCGAACCGAGGGCGATAAGACCCGACAAGCCCAGGCAGAAGCAGAACGCAAACGCCGACAGCGCGCCGAATATCTGCGCAAGAAAGAACGTATGGAAGAACGCGAGAACCGCAAGCGGACACGAGAGATCCTCATCTATGGCTTGGCGCTTCTGCTCCTGGCCGGGATCAATCTGGCTGTACCGAAGGTGCGCCAATGGTATGTGCATCGGGCGGTGATGCAAGAGCCGGACACTACGCTGTGCACCCTGTCTATTATCACCTATCGGGAGGGCAATTACCGTTACCAGGTGGACGGCACCACCTACTGGAGCGATGTACGCCTTCGAAAAGTCGGTGACCGCATGGTGGCTTCCAATGGTCTGCCCGTGCGCGCGGAAACCCAGTTTTCGCTTGTGTACAGGCGATCCGATCCGGAAAAGCACTTTGTCTTGTTCGATCGGCCCTCTGCACAGACGCTGATGACCTATGCGGCGCAAACAGCCGGTGAGATCGATCGACTCCAGCAAGAAGAAGTGCTGCCACCCTTGGCCTCTGACTGTCTGGTTTGGCGCATCTATCAGGAGAAAGGCGTGGCTGGCTGGGCAGATATTCATTTTGCTCAGACCTCCTGGTTGGACAACATAGAAAACAACAGAGGGACCTTCAAACGCCTGATCGGATCCGAGCTGGGATCGCAACTGATGGAGCAATGCACTGCCCGTTGATGGCTACCTTTGGCGCTCAACCAACGCCCTATGCTGCCTAAGGGAACACGCGACATTCTGCCCGGACCCATGCGGGTGCGCACGCACATCATGCGTATCGTGGAATCGGTCTTTCAGCGCTATGCCTTCGTGCGCATTGAAACCCCAGCGATCGAGCTCAACAGCAGTCTTACCGGCAAGTATGGAGAGGAAGGGGATCGGTTGATGTTCAAGGTCCTTCCGCGCGGAGAGAAACTGAAAAAATTTGAAGGAAAGGCGGCCTCTGAGATGCAGGCCGGGGTGGAAGAGGCATTGCGCTACGACCTGACCGTCCCCTTTGCCCGATTTGTTGTGGATCACCGCAACGATCTGGCCTTTCCCTTCAAGCGCTATCAGATACAGAATGTATGGCGCGGCGATCGTCCACAGAAGGGACGATACAGGGAATTCACTCAATGCGATGCCGATGTGGTCGGAATCTCAGGAATCGTTCAGGAGGCCGAGATGATGCACATCTACAACGATGTCTTTTGCTCTTTGGAATTGCCTGCCCAGCTTGCGATCAACCACAGAAAGCT
>RFXV01000182.1 GCA_009921445.1 Flavobacteriia bacterium | reverse complement strand
GATCATGCGCGCAAAGGATTCAGGTGGCGACTGGAGCACACCGATCACACGGTACATCTACATCCTGGATGCGCCTTCCCCCGCGAGTCCTCTTTGGCCTTTGGTTCAAGCAGAGTATTTCCGAGGTGCAGATCCGGGACCGGGCAATGCAACGCCGCTCGTTATTCCATTGGCCGACAGTGTCGATCTGACGCGCATCATCGATGTGAGCAGTCTGTCCCCGGGAAGCTATACATACTACATCCGCGTTCGCGACCAGTCGCGCATCTGGTCGCATCTGGAGTCTTTCAGCCTTCAGGTTCAGCCTTCGAATTGTCTGATGCCACAGGCGGAATTCGTATACACGACTGCAAGCGCCGGGCAAAGCACCTTCTTCTACAACACAAGCCTGAATCAGTTGGGCACTGCTACCGTGGAGTGGGATATCGACGCAGATGGAACGATAGACTATCAGGGAAACAACATTTCGCACAGCTTTTCTTTTCCCGGATACTATGATGTGCTTCTCACCGTAGACAACGGAGGTGGGTGCAGCCAGCAATATCTGGAGCAGATACGCGTGGAGCCCCTGCCTTCGCCGCAGATCAGCATGCAGCCCACAGCCACTGAGATCTGTGAGTGCGACAGCACCACCCTGACCGCCTTCGCCGGAGACCACTACCTCTGGAGTACGGGAGACAGTACACAGAGCATTGTCGTCCGACAGTCGGGCATTTACAATGTGGTGATCACGGACAATCAGGGAACGCGCAGTTTTTCTCAGTCCATTCAGATCACCTCGCGGCCCAAGCCCATCATCTCCACTCAGGTGAGTCCGGCCCACAATGGAGGAACGGACGGTACAGCATCTGTGACGGCCGCTTCCGGAGGCACAGGATTTCTGTACAGTTATCTCTGGAGCACCGGAGCCACCACCACATCCCTCACGGGACTGAGCGCAGGAACCTACTGGGTGACCGTTTCGGATGGATTCTGTTCGACCACGGACACGCTGATCGTACAAGATGTGCCAATGAGTCCATTGGCGGGAGTGATCCGGGCGGAATATTTCTTTGACGACCAGGATCCCGGACCGGGAGCGGGAATTCCATTGAACTATGGCTACGGACCAATGGTGGCCTCCATCGAGAACATCCCTGTACCTGCGCTGTCTTATGGAATGCACACCCTGTGGGTGCGGGTGAAAGAGGACGACGGCATGTGGAGCTTCCCCGAGAGGCACCTGTTCATCGTGCCGGATACGACCACCTATGCCGATCCAGACTGGCCCATCACCGACGTGGAATACTTCATTGACACGGATCAAGGCCCTTCATCCGGAACCTCATTGATGAGCGGAGCTGTGTTCAACACATTGGATACCGCCCTTTCCACCACGATGCCGTCTTTGGTGTCCGGAACGCACATCCTTGGTGTCCGGGTCAAAGATGCAGGCGGGAACTGGAGCGTGATAAAGACGCAGGAGATCAACAACTGTCTGCCACCCGCAGTGCCCTTGGCGGGCCCCGACAGCGACATATGTCCAGGCGACACCATTTATTTGACCAGCACATTTACCGGTACGGATCCAATCTATTGGACCGGACCTGACGGCACGACCTACAGTGGTACCAACCAAAGTATCTGGGCCACCGACAGCACCTACGAAGGCCATTATCTGGTCTATTCCGAAGGTCCGGGCAGCTGCCGTAGCGCATACGACACCGTGTATGTGAATGTGCGCGAAGCACCGGTGAATCCGGGGGACATCCGACTCAACCCGACAGCGGTATGCGCCACAAGCGATACAGTGAATCTTTTGGTGGATCATCAGGCGGATGCGACCAGCTATCAGTGGATCCTTCCGTCAGGTGTGCTGATCCTCGCAGGAAACAACACCAACAATGTCACGGTCGATCTGACCGGCTGGGCAGATTCGGCAGCGGTCATCTCTGTAGTGGTGGGCAACAATTGCGGCTCAGACACATCGAACAGTATGCTTCTGACCCGTTGCGGAAATGTTCTTCCCGTAGTGGCCACTTCAGCCACATACGCACTCTCAGGCGATTCGGCCAGCTCCGGCGGATTGATCATTCATCCCGGGGCATCCTCAGTGTTCAGAGCTGGTATCTGCATTGCGCAGCATGCCGATCCGGACACGACCGACCGGGTCATCCTGACCATGCCGGGAGCGACGAACTTCAATATGTCCTTTGGAGGATTGGTAGCCCCAATCCAATCGCAAGAATCCTATGGAGTGATGGCTCTGCTGGAGCGATGCACATAAAACATTTGGAGGTGAGCAATGCAGATAAGTGACTTGGTAAAAAGCAGCTTTACCGGAAAGATGGGTATTATAGTAAAGAGTAAACAACGTGTTATAAAGCCTTTAACTCTGGTCTATGTAGAGTGGCTTAATGACGATCGCAATGGATGGGTAAGTGCGATGAACTTGAGAAGAGTACAATGAAAGTAGGCGATTTAGTCCAAGACCAGATATTCAAGCCGCCAAGAACCGGAGTAATAATAGATATCAAACATCGAATCTTAAAGCCCCGTCTCACTATTTATGTGGTGTGTTGGAATGAAGACCCGCAGCCTTATGAATACAGGGAGTGGGAAATAAAGAGGTGGAATCATGAATATGCCAAAAAAGGGAGATCTTGTAGTCCCAACTAAACGAATGCGTAGGTTCGGCTATGATGAAGTTGGAATAGTGATAAAGGTACTTGCCGGAAGGTATGTAGTAGTCTTTCCCGACGGATCATCAACGATTTTCCA
>RFXV01000181.1 GCA_009921445.1 Flavobacteriia bacterium | reverse complement strand
ATCATCACCCCGGTTCAGGGCTACATTCAAGCAGCTGAGATGGAGCCCATCCTGCACTTCATCGCAGAAGAAGCCTACGCCGATCAGGAATATCAGGCATTCCGCGCCAATTTCAAGGGCAGCTTCTGAAGTCCATGGCTTCAGAGATCTCATTTCACCTTCCCTTTCAAACTCCAGCACACCCAAGGCCGCTGCAGGCCGGTCAGTCCATACTGAGTATGGGGTCATGTTTTGCCGATGCCTTCGGACGGCAAATGGAACGACTGGGCATGCCTGTATCGATCAATCCTTTTGGAATCACCTTCGATGCCTTCAGTATCGAACGGCAGCTGGGCTATTTGAGCGGGGGTGCTCTGCCACAAGATGTGTTTGAACACCTGAACCTCTGGCGGCACTTTGATTGCCACGGTTCGCTGAGCCATCCGGATCGGTCTGCCTTTGAAGAAACACTCGACCGTCAGTTGACCATCGGTCGCCAGGCATTTTCCGAAGCGCGCATGCTCATTTTGACCTTCGGTACCTCTTTCTTTTTTCAAAAAGACCAGCGGGAAGTGGCCAATTGCCACAAACTCCCCGCGCAGAACTTCACAAGAAAACTGGCTGAACCAAAAGAGCTATACGAGCGAATCAGCCAACGCGTACTGGAATTCATCGAACAGGATGAAGATCGGGAAGTGCTCCTGAGCGTTTCACCCATACGGCACATTCGGGACGGCCTGGCAGAAAACAACCGCAGCAAAGCACGACTGATCGAGTTGTCCCATTCGCTCTGTGAAATGCACGAACGCATCCGATATTTCCCCTCCTACGAGTGGCTGATCGATGTTTGGCGGGACCATCGCTTCTATGCCGAGGATATGCTGCATCCCAGCCTGCAGAGTATTGAGGCGATCTTTGCCGAATTCGTGGAAAATCATTGCTCAGAGGAATTGAAGATTTGTATTGCCGATGCCCGCGCTTATCTAAAACTGACCGAACACCGCATTCTGAGTCCGCGATCGGAAGAAGCGATCCAGCTGCAGCAAAAAACAGCTGAACGCAAGCAAGAGCTTCTAAATAAACACCCCTTCCTTCGGATATAAAAGGTGAAACAGATCCTCTCCCTTGATTTTCGAACCCACTCGTTCTCCAGAAGGAGAAGGTCATGGATGACGAAAAAATTATACCTTCAATCGTCTTTTTGTTAAAATCAGAAATGAAAAAGATCCTCTTGGTAGATGACGACCCCGTCTTTCAGGCTGTTGCCCGTAAGATGATCGAGAATTGCCAGCTTGTGGATTCCATCATCTCGTCGTTCCGCAACGGGAAAGAGGCGATCGACCACTTGAAGGAAGTAACGTCTTCCCCGGACGACTCCTTGGTTCTGCTCGACCTGAACATGCCCGTGATGAACGGATGGGAATTTCTGGAAGAGTTGAATAAGTACCCCTTGCTTCAACGCCTTAAGGTGGTGATCGTCAGTTCATCGCCCAATGCTGAGGACATCAAGCTCAGCCAATCCATTGAACAGGTGCTGGATTATGTACTGAAACCGATGTCCATGAAATATCTGAGCGAATTGTTCCAAAAGATCGGCTGGAAAGCCGTTTCCTAGATTCGCTCGAAGGACATTCCTTTGCTGTATGGACCCCTTGCCTCAAATGGACGATAAGGTCTGTGCCCTGAGCACATCCGTCGGCTCAGGTGCACTTTCGATCATTCGGGCGAGCGGAGCGGGTTGTCTGCTTCCCTTAAATGCCATTTTTTCGACTCCCAATGCCCACAAACAGATCGATTGGCAAGGACACAGAGCCTATTTCGGATCCATTGGAGAAGAAGGCAGCAGCATCGATGAAGTCCTTCTGACCACCTTTATCGCCCCATATTCGTTCACGGGTGAAGACAGCTTCGAGATCAGTTGCCACGCATCCGGTTATATCGTTCAGCAGATACTGGATCTCTTGATGCGCCATGGCTTTCGGATGGCCCGTGCAGGGGAATTCACCCAAAGGGCATTTCTCAACGGCAAAATGGATCTCTCACAGGCTGAGGCCGTCGCCGACCTGATCGCCTCCGAATCTGAAGCAGCCCACCGGGTGGCACTGCAGCAGCTGCGCGGAGGCTTTGCCAAACAATTGAAAGAACTCCGTCAGAACTTCATCGACTTTGCCGCACTGATCGAACTTGAACTCGATTTCTCTGAAGAAGATGTGGAATTTGCCGACAGAAGTCAGTTAAGGACACTGCTTCTGCGTATTGAAACGGAAGTGGAGCGTCTTTCCAGTTCTTTTTCCACCGGTCAGGCCATCAAAGATGGAATACCCGTCTGCATCGCAGGCGCACCGAACGCAGGAAAATCCACCTTGCTCAATGCCCTTCTCCAAGAAGAAAAGGCCCTGGTCAGCCAGGTGCCGGGAACCACAAGAGACAGCATAGAGGATGTGCTCCTGATCGATGGTCTGAAATTTCGGTTGATCGATACAGCAGGGATCCGGTCCACAGATGACCAGGTCGAACAAATGGGGATCGATCGCACCTATCAAAAAATGGAACAGGCCGCTCTGGTCCTTTTTCTCATTGACCTCGGAGCCGCAGAGGATGTACATCAGCAAAGTCTGAAAGAGCTCAATGAAATAGCTCCGGACAAGATCGTTCGCGTCGTTCTCAACAAGGCAGATGCCCACCCTGAACAGCAAGCCCGGAAGATCTTCGAAAAGTGGGAATGCCTCTCGATCTCAGCCAAAATGCAAAATGGGCTCACTGAACTGAAGTCGGCCATCAGCCAGGCCTGCAGCGCCCATTTCTCGGTCAATGAACACAGCCTGGTGGCCAATGCGCGGCACCACGGCGAACTTCAGTGCAGTCTGGAAG
>RFXV01000019.1 GCA_009921445.1 Flavobacteriia bacterium | reverse complement strand
CATGTCCAACTCTGCAGCCAGACTTTCCCATGTATCGCCCTTTTCCGCCTGGATGAATCGCAGCCCGACCGCATGCCTTCGGATCTCATGGGGATCCAGCAGGATGCCCTCCGACACTTCATCAAAGCGGTACAAACGCTCGTCTTCAATGATACGGATGAGCAGATCGGCGTATTTCTTATTGGTAGCGTAGCCTGCTTTCTGCAATCCCCTGGCCCATGAGCGGTAGTCGTCGATCGGAAGTTCAAAGAGGAAGGCATATCGACTGCGTTCGACCAAAAAGAGCGAATGGTCCCGAAAAGATTCCTCGACCTTGTCGTACTTGCGGAAGCACTCGTTGGCCTTGTCATCATCGTGGAAGACCCTGCCCCCATCCCAACCGTTATGGCATTTGATCCCAAAGTGATTGCGCCCTGCAACTGCGAGCCGACTTTTGCCATTTCCCGATTCCAATATGCCCTGCGCCAGGGTGATGCTCGCCGGAATGCCGTATCGATCCATCTCTGCGATCGCCATGTCCTTGTAGTCCTCCACGTAGCGCTGGCGATCGGTCTGGGCCTCCATGATCAATGAAGTACCCATCGATACAGTCCCGAGCAAAAGCCCAAGGAAGCTCCTTTTGTGCCTATTCATGTGTGCGAATATAAAAGCGTGGCCAGCCGATCATCCGCCGAGTGCACATCATTTCCTCCAACCGATATTTGCCGCATGCCGAATGAACTCGAACCGGAAGACTTTTATTATGCACCCGAAGGATTTCTCGTTTTCACTGAACGCTACCACCTGAAGAGAGGTTATTGTTGTCAGAGTGGTTGTAAGCACTGCCCCTATGGATTCGATAAACGAACAGGGAAAACAGGCAAGAAAAAGAAAGAAGACCGAAAAAACGGACCCCCAGACACGCATTTGTCATGAATGAATTCCAAAAAGCCATTCGTGCGGGCATCCCCGCTGAGCTGCCACCAAAAAAGGAGATCGATGAGCGCATCAATCACGCTCCACGCCGAAAGGAGATCCTGACCGAGGATGAGAAAGTACTCGCCCTGAGAAACGCATTGCGCTATTTTCCTGAGCCGCTGCACAAGGAACTTCTACCGGAATTTGCAGGTGAATTGGCGCGGTACGGCCGCATCTATATGCACCGCTACCGACCGGATTACCCGATGCATGCCCGGCCCATTGCCGATTATCCAGCACGCTGCAGCGAGGCAGCTGCCATCATGCTGCGGCAACGGAGCAGTCTTTCAGAACTGGGCGCAGTACCTGCTGACCATGCAGTATCTCTCAGAAATGAGCGATGAACAGACGCTTCACATGTATTCTGGGCATCCAATGGGGCTCTTCCCGAGCCAAAAAGGTGCACCCCGGGTGGTGATCACCAATGGCATGATGATCCCCAATTATTCGAAACCCGACGACTGGGAGCGCTTCAACGCCATGGGTGTGACTCAGTACGGTCAAATGACAGCCGGTTCGTACATGTACATCGGGCCACAAGGCATTGTGCACGGAACCACCATCACCGTTTTGAACGCTGGCCGGAAGATCTCCAAGAACGGCGAAGGTCTGGAAGGAAAATTGTTCGTGACCTCAGGTCTGGGCGGCATGAGTGGCGCACAACCCAAGGCAGGGAATATCGCCGGATGTGTGAGTGTCACGGCCGAAGTGAATCCGAAAGCCACCGAAACACGCCACAGTCAGGGCTGGGTGGACGAGGTCATTTCCGAGGTCGGTGAACTTGCGGCTCGGGTGCGAAAAGCAAAAAGGGACAAAGAGGTTGTGAGCATTGCGTATTCGGGGAATGTTGTGGACGTCTGGGAACGCTTTTATGAAGAGGACATCCAGATCGATCTGGGTTCCGACCAGACCTCGTTGCACAACCCCTGGGCCGGTGGATACTATCCGGTCGGGCTGAGCTTTGAAGAGAGCAACCGACTGATGGCGGAAGATCCAGTCAAATTCAAGGAAGAGGTTCAAAAGACGCTGGTTCGTCATGTGCAGATCGTCAACAAGCACGCCCAGCGTGGCACCTACTTCTTCGACTATGGAAACGCCTTCCTCTTGGAGTCGTCCCGGGCCGGAGCCGATATTCTCGCGGAAAACGGACTCGAGTTCAAATACCCATCCTATGTTCAGGACATCATGGGCCCCATGTGCTTTGACCTCGGATTCGGCCCGTTCCGCTGGGTGTGTGCCTCCGGTGATCCAAAAGACCTTCGTGAAACCGATCTGATCGCTGGGGCTGTTCTGGAAGAAATGGCCGAACAAGCGCCGCCCGAGATCGAGCAACAGCTTCGGGACAATTTGAGATGGATCCGAAGCGCTGAAGAAAATCAAATGGTGGTGGGCTCCATGGCGCGGATCCTATACGCAGACTCTGCAGGGCGCATCCTGATCGCACGGGCATTCAATCAGGCCATCCGTGAAGGGCGTATCGGTCCTGTGATCCTGGGAAGGGATCATCATGATGTATCCGGTACAGACTCACCTTACCGGGAAACGAGCAACATCTACGATGGCTCCCGATTTACAGCCGACATGGCCATACATAATGTGATCGGAGACGGCTTCAGAGGGGCCAGCTGGGTCAGCATCCACAATGGTGGAGGCGTTGGCTGGGGCGAGGTGATGAACGGTGGTTTTGGGATGCTGCTGGATGGATCCGATGCATCGGACAGCCGACTGGAGAAAATGCTTTTCTTCGATGTCAACAATGGCATTGCGCGCCGCTCATGGGCGCGAAATGAAGGCGCCCTTTTTGCAATAAAAAGAGAAATGGAGCGAAGCCCCGACCTTCGAGTAACTTTGCCCGCACTCGCGGACGAAAAACTCATCAAGGATCACCTCAACCAAGCATAATGCAACAACGCGCACTCATCTTCAGCCTACTTGGGATACAGACCATTTTGATCGTATTCCTGCTCTTCAAAGTAATGGGCACTTCGGACGAGCAGAACCTTGATGCAGAAATGCCGAGCAGAACGGCTGTCGAAGAAGATTCAACCGCATCCACCGCCCTGCGGGTCGGCTACATCAACAACGACACGTTGATCGCGGGCTATGCCTACCAGCAGGAACTGAGGGAAAGTCTGGAAAATCAAGCGCGACTGCTCGATGCGGACCTTCAAAAAAGAACCAAGGTCTTCGAGGAGAACTACACCCTGCTCGAGCAGGAGGCGCCGAATATGAGTCCGGAAGAACTGCAGTATGCCCAGGCAGACCTCATGCAGCGTCAGCAGGAGCTCATACAATACCGGGACGCACGGGCGCAAGAACTGGCCGAAGAGGAGGCACGACTGACCAATGAACTTCTGGACGACCTGAACGCCGTGCTGAAAGAACTGAAAAAAGAACAAGGCATAGACTTCATCTTCTCGCTCAGCCCAACGAGCTCTTTGCTCATGGCCAACGATCGGTACGACATGACCCGGCAAGTGGTCAGCCGTCTGAACGAGAACTACGCAGCTCGAAAAGAGTGACCCGCTGCCTTATTTAAAAGCGGTACTGAATGCCCATCTGGAGCCCAACGGAATAGAGTGTCTCCCGCGGAAAATCGGGTATTTGTATCAGGCTGTTGAGCATGTATCGTCCTTGTACCCGAATGATATAGCCCCAGGTGCCGTACGGCCTGTAGGTCCCACCGACCGACACAGCGCCCCAGAGAAAAAAATCATCGGCCTGAGCCGCGAGATCTTCTTTGAGCAGAAAGTCTGAATCAGTGCCCTTGTACAATGCCTCGTAGCTGCGCAACCAACTCAACTCAGTAGCCGGGATGAATTCAAGCCACCAGCCATTCCCCATATCGGTACGAAAACTGAGCGCCAAAGGCACCGAAAGGAACTGGGCCGATTCCTCCAGACGGCAATCATAAAAGGTGTCCACGACGGCCTTCTGTACCTGCGGATAGGCAAAGCCATAAGAGGCCATACCGACCCCGCTGATGAATTCGAAATTCGGTCCGAGCCCGATGTAGAGATCAAGGCCGCCACCGATCTGCCAACTGCCCTCCACTGTTTCATCCAAAAGGACAAAAGTGCCCCCAGGGTTGAGTTCATTGCTGATCAGCCTGCGGTTGTTGTAAAAGGGTTGAACATGCGCACCAACACCCATGATGCGCTTGTGCACCTTGTTGTCGGTATAGTATGCATCTGCATCGTATTGCGCGCAGAGTTCGCCGGCCACCAGCGAAAAGCAAAGGATAAAAAGCGCCGTCAGGCCTGAGATGCGATCCATTCTTCGATGGTTTTGAGCATTGAATCTACGGTGGATGCTTCTTTTCCGCCTGCCGTAGCGAGAAATGGCTGCCCGCCGCCCCCGCCTTTCATGACCTTGGCCCATTCCCGTATGAGTACACCTGCATTCCATGATCTGCTCTCCACAAGGTCCTTACTGATCAAGACGCTCAAATGCGGTTTTCCATCCACAACACCAGCTACGGCCGCAAAGGTCTTCTCCTGCTCGGCCAAACGGAACAGTAGATTCTTCACCTGATCGACAGATAAGGCCTCCTTTCGAATGAGCGTGCGGATATCAGAATGCATGACATAGGATCCAGACCAGCCCTTGAATACTGATTCCGCCTCGGCCTGTGCCATCGCCGCAAGCTTTTTCTCTGCTTTCTGCACTTGCTCCTTCAACTGCCCGACGGACCGAATTAGATCCTTGGGCTGTTTCAATTCCTCCGAAAGCCGCTCGAGTGTATCGCGTTCCTGACAACTGCGCTGGTAGGCGCCCAAAGCACTGACTGCCTCGATCCGGCGAATGCCACTCGCGACAGAAGATTCAGCCAAAATGCGGAACTGACCGATGGCCCCGGTCGAGGAGACATGGGTTCCACCACAGAGTTCCATGGAATCTCCGAATTGGATCGCACGAACCTCTTCCCCATATTTTTCGCCAAAGAGCGCCATGGCCCCTTTCTTCAACGCCTCGTCTATCGGAATGGAGCGAAACTCATTCAGCGCCACATTTTTCCAGATCTCTTCATTCACTCGCTCTTCGATCCTGCCGATCTGTTCTTTTTCCAACTTGCTGTAGTGGGAGAAATCAAATCGCAAATGATCCGGAGCCACCAGTGAACCCTTTTGCTCAACATGCTCGCCCAGTTCGTCTCTAAGGGCCTTGTGCAGCAAGTGGGTTGCGCTGTGGTTTGCCTGTGTGGATGCCCGTCTGCCCCGATCGACCTCGAGGTTCCAATCTCCTGATGTGGGCTCGCATTCTTCTGCCAGGTGCACATGCAGCCCTGTTTCCTTGCGGCAATCGAAGACTTTGACCACCCGTCCGTCCGGAGCCGTGAGCCATCCCTGATCGCCTACCTGCCCACCTCCTTCTGCATAGAAGGGTGTGCGATCGAATACCATCTGAACATGGGAACGCTGGCCTACGGTCACTTTGCGAAACCTCAGAATCCGTGCAGTACCGCTAAGTAGATCGTATCCAATGAATTCCGTTTCCGAGTCTTCCTCGAATTCCACCCAGTCTTCGAGCTGCATCTTTCCCGCAGAGCGTGCGCGCTCCCGCTGCTTTTCCATCGCGGCACGAAATCCCTCCTCATCGACCCTTCCCCCTCTTTCTTCCAGAATGAGCCGTGTCAGATCGACTGGAAAGCCATACGTATCGTACAACTCAAAGACGGCCTTCCCGTCGAGGTCGCTGCTCTTTTGCTGAGAAAGCAGAGTTTCGATCCGAAGCATCCCTTTGGACAGCGTCCTCAAGAAAGCCTTTTCCTCCTCTAAGATGACTTGACGAATGTTGTCTTCGCTTTTTCGCAACTCTGGATAGGCCTCGCCCATCTCCTTCTGCAGAATGCCCACCAATCCGTGGATGAAAGGCTCGTCTCTGCCGAGAAATGTGTAACCGTACCGGATCGCCCTTCGCAAGATGCGCCGGATGACGTAGCCTGCTCCAGAATTGGACGGAAGCTGACCGTCTGCAATGGAAAAACTCACTGCCCGCAGATGATCGGCCACCACACGCATGGCCACATCCACCTCTTCAGACCGGCCATATTCAAGACCACATTCCCGCTCCAAATAGCTTAGATAGGGCGTGAAGATGTCTGTATCGTAATTGGAATTCTTGCCCTGCAGCACACGCACGAGGCGTTCGAATCCCATGCCTGTATCCACATGCCGGGAAGGCAGGGGTTCCAGTCGGCCATCGGCAAGCCGATTGAACTGGATGAAAACCAGGTTCCATATTTCGATGACCTGCGGGTGATCGGCATTCACCAACTCGTTCCCAGCCACTGCCTCTTTTTCCATTTGGCTGCGCATGTCGATGTGGATCTCCGAACAGGGACCACAAGGACCGGTCTCGCCCATCTCCCAGAAATTGTCCTTCTTGTTTCCATCGATGATGCGCTCCGCTGGAAGAAACTGCGCCCAAAGCCCGGCGGATTCCTCATCGCGCTTCAAACCGTCGGAGCTGTCGCCTTCGTATACCGTGGCATAGAGGTTTTTCGGATCGATCTCGAGTTCGTCCACAAGAAAAGCCCAAGCCCATTCGATCGCCTCCTTCTTGAAGTAATCGCCGAAACTCCAGTTGCCCAGCATTTCAAAAAGCGTGTGGTGGTAGGTATCCTTGCCCACCTCTTCCAGCTCGTTGTGCTTCCCGCTCACCCGCAGGCACTTCTGCGCATCCGCCACCCGTGGGCTGCTGGGCTCTGACAAACCGAGGAAAAGATCCTTGAACGGATTCATCCCTGCATTGACGAACATCAGGGTGGGATCGTTCTTGATGACCAATGGAGCCGAGGGTTTGGCGCTTAGGTTGTTCATAATCGGATGTGAACAGATTTCGTCTGTATTCCGTTTTTCCTCCACACCATGGCGCGTAATTTTGCGTTCACAGAGCTAAATTAGGTAATGGCAAAGATCAAATACTACTACGATCCGAAGACACTTTCGTACCGTAGGATCGAAAAAAGCTGGAAACAGCGGGCCAAAGAATTGGGAATATTCCTCGGCTCGAGCACTTTGTTCGGGCTGCTCATGGTCCTGATCGCCTATCAATTCATTGACTCTCCCGAAGAAAAGCGACTGAATCGCGAGCTGAACTTCACCCAGATGCAATACGGACTGATGTCCGAACAGCTGGATCAGATCACTGAAGTACTGGCCGATCTGCAGGAGCGTGACGACAATATCTATCGCGTCATCTTCGAGGCCGATCCGATCCCCAACAGCATTCGTGAAGCGGGATTCGGTGGTGCGAACCGATACAAGAATCTCGAAGGTTATGGCAATTCTGAGCTCGTCGGCAAAACGGCTGAGAAACTCGACGTCATCACCAAGCAACTCTATGTGCAGTCTCGCTCATTCGACGATGTGATCGAAATGGCCAGGAACAAATCGGAGATGCTCGCGCACATACCAGCGATACAGCCCGTGGCCAACAAGGATCTGAAGCGCATTGCATCAGGTTTTGGATACCGGATCCATCCGATCTACAAAGTGCCTAAGATGCACGCGGGCATCGATTTCACAGCAGCCACCGGAACACCGATCTACGCCACAGGGGATGGCAAAGTGCTGGCCAAGCGAAAGCGCGGCGGAAGCGGATACGGCAAATATGTCGTGATCGACCATGGTTATGGATACGAAAGCCTGTATGCCCACATGAGTTCCGTGAGCGTGCGGCCCGGCCAAACTGTCAAAAGGGGAGAGATCATTGGAAAGGTTGGAAATACGGGCCTGAGTACTGCGCCTCACCTGCATTACGAAGTGCATCGGAACGGCAAGAAGATCAATCCCATCAACTTTTTCTTCAACGACCTCAGTCCGGAAGAATACGAGGAGATCATTCAAATGGCCGACCGCGAGAATCAGTCTTTTGACTGATGGACGATCGGCTGGACCTCGATCCCGAAAAGCGGTATTACAGCATAGGGGAAGTATCTGAGCTTCTTGCGGTGAATGCGTCTTTGATCCGTTTTTGGGAGAAGGAATTTCCCAGCCTGAAACCCAAGAAAAGTGCAAAGGGCAACCGCAAGTTCACAGCTGCTGACATTCAGGAATTGCGGACGATCCATTACCTGGTAAAAGAAAGGGGCTTCACCCTTGAGGGCGCACGAAAAAAGATGCGCACTGACAAAAGTGACACAGAACGAAAGGCACAGATCGCGGAACGCCTTTTGCGCTTAAGGAGCTCATTGGAAAAATTACGAGACCAACTATGAACATCAAGCGTATTCTCCCATGGGCGATCCTGGGGCTCATTACACTCTTCATCTTTTCGTCCATGGGTCGGTACAACGATCTGGTGGCCAAGGATGAATCCATAAACGGCCAGTGGGCACAGGTCGAAGCGGCCTACCAGCGACGTGCAGACCTCATCCCCAATCTGGTCAAGACCGTCAAAGGCTATGCAGATTTTGAAAAAGAAACGCTCACCCAAGTGATCGAGGCCCGAAGCAAGGCCACTTCGGTACAGATCGATGCGAACGATCTGAACGCGGAGTCCATGCAAAAATATCAGCAGGCTCAGGAAGGTCTGACAGGTGCACTCTCCCGCCTGTTGGTCTCAGTAGAGCGCTACCCCGATCTGAAGGCCAACCAAAATTTCCGGGACCTGCAGAACGAATTGACCAATACGGAAAATAAGATCGCTTTCGAGCGAAAGAAATTCAACGATTCCGTCCGAGCATTCAACGGAGAGATCCGAAAGATCCCCGCACGATTCATCGCCGGATTCGCAGGGCTTCAGGCACGATCCTACTTCGAGTCCAAGCCTGGGACGGAAGAAGCTCCTGAGGTCCAGTTCTAGTGGATCGTCCCAAAGAGCGTTTTTTCGATCCGGAGAGCGAGGAACGGATCCTTTCGGCCATTCGGCAGGCCGAGCAGAACACATCGGGAGAGATCCGGGTACATCTGGAACGGTCATCTGGAAAGGATCCCTACAAACGAGCTCAAAAGATCTTTTCCCATTTGGGCATGCACCGAACGGCTGAACGCAACGGAGTGCTCTTTTATCTCGCCACAGAAGACCACAAATTCACCATCCTGGGTGATAGAGGAATAGATCAGGCTGTCCCCGATGGATTCTGGAACGAGATCCGGGATGAGATGCAGCGGCATTTTCGGCTGGGCGAATTTGAGCAGGGCCTCAGCCGGGGAATTCTGATGGCCGGAGAACAACTTGCTCAGTTCTTCCCGCACAGCGCAGACGACATCAATGAACTGGACGATGAGATCTCTGAATCCTAGCCTCTTTTTCTTCATCGCCCTGCTGCTTTTCCCGGTACTTCAGGCACAGGAAATTCCAAAACGACCCAGCCCGGCAAGACTGGTCAACGACCTGGCAGAGGTCTTGAGTGCGGAGGAGGAAAGACGACTCGAACGGTTCTTGGTCGATTACGACGACAGCACGTCCACCCAGATCGTCGTGCTCACTGTGGCCTCCACATCTGGAGAAGACATAGTGCTGTACGGGAGCAGCGTTGGGGAGAACTGGGGTGTCGGACAGGAATTCAAAGACAACGGGATCATCCTTGTGGTCGCGGTGGAAGACCGCAGCATTGGCATTGCAACCGCCTATGGGATCGAGGAATACATGAACGCCGCAGCCACAGGACGGATCATTGACGAACGCATTCTGCCACATTTTAAAGCTGGAGACTATTTCAAGGGAATAGCGGCCGGTGTGGAAGGGATCGTGCAGACCCTTGCAGGAAGCTTCGACAATGAAAAAGGCCGAAAGTCCGGGAGCAATGGAAAGGGTTCCGGATTTCTCCTCTTTCTGATCATATTGCTTTTCGTTCTGCTCGGATCACGCGGCCGCGGTGGCGGTGGTGGCGGCGGCCTGATGACGGCCTACTGGCTGGGTTCCATGAGTGGATACACCATGGGGCGTGGAAGAGGCTTCGGAGGAGGCGGCAATTTTGGAGGTGGCGGTTTCGGTGGCTTTGGAGGAGGCAGCTTCGGAGGAGGCGGAGCGAGCGGAAGTTGGTGAGCGCTTCAGCCACATAAATATTAGATTCGGGGCATGAAGCAAATGCTGGCCCTGATCGCCGGACCTCTGGCCTTCCTTGTGATCGGTCTCGTTCCTTTCGATGGTTTGGAACCCGCGGCACAGGACGTATTGGCCCTCACTGCCTGGATGGCTATATGGTGGGTCACCGAGGCCATTCCCATGTCGGCCACAGCGCTTTTGCCCGTCACGGTCTTACCGCTGCTTCAGGCGATAGGATTGAAACCTGCAGCGGCAGTATACTCCAGCCCCATCATCTTTTTATTTCTCGGTGGATTCGCCATGGCTCTGAGCATCGAAAAATGGGGACTGCACCAACGGCTCGCACTGGGCATCATCAAAAGGACAGGGAGCAGGAGCCACTCCATCGTGCTTGGATTCATTCTGGCCACTGCCCTTTTGTCCATGTGGATCAGCAATACGGCCACGACCTTAATGTTGCTGCCCATTGCACTCGCTATGCTCAAGGAGCTGGACCGGAACGATTCACAGGGCGCGAACGGATCCTTCGCTCAGGCCTTGCTTTTGGGCATCGCCTATTCGGCGAGCATTGGAGGAACGGCCACGCTCATTGGCACACCCACCAACCTGATCTTCGCGGCAGCCTCTGATGAACTGCTTGGACGCAGTGTCTCCTTTTACGAATGGACCCGGCAGGCACTCCCGCTGGCCCTTGCTGCACTGATCCTCTGCTGGCTCTACCTGACCCGATGGAAATTCCGTTTTGAGGACCGCGATCAGCCCGAACTCAAAAAGATCGTTCAACAGAAACTCGATGCACTTGGTCCTCTGAGCAAAGAAGAATTGAAAGTGCTGCTGGTATTTTCTGCCGTAGTTGTCCTTTGGATCGGTCGAACCCTGCTGCTGCAAGACCTTCTGCCTGGGCTCTCCGATCCGGCAATTGCCCTGGGCGGAGCGCTCATTCTCTTCATTCTGCCTTCCGACCGATCGAAGGGGCGCATCCTGGAGTGGTCGGACATGAAAGAGCTTCCCTGGGGCATCCTGATCTTGTTTGGCGGCGGACTGAGTCTGGCAGCAGCTTTTCAGTCTACAGGGCTTGCCACCTGGCTGGCCGATCGCTTTCTCTTTCTGGAGGGGATTCCACCCTTGCTCATCCTCATCTTTCTGGTAGCCTCTGTGAATTTTACGACGGAACTGACCTCGAATGTGGCCACCGCCTCTGTTTTGATGCCGGTTTTGGCCTCGCTCGGTTCCAGCCTCGGGATGGATTCGTTTTCGCTCATGTTCGCCTGTGCGGTCACCTCTTCCTATGCCTTCATGCTCCCAGTGGCCACTGCACCCAATGCGGTGGTCTTCAGTTCGGGTCGGATCCCCATTGGCAGTATGGCGCGAACCGGTCTCTGGCTGAATCTGCTCAGTATCGCACTGATCAGTGCATACCACTACCTCTTTCTGGAGCTTTGAATAAAAAAACCCTGCCGAGGCAGGGTTGAAAAAGATCGGAAGGATCGGCTTACATCATGCCGCCCATTCCTCCACCTGGAGGCATTGGTGGCATAGCCGCCTCTTCCTTCGGTATCTCAGTGATGGTCGCTTCGGTGGTCAGCAACATGCCTGCTACAGAGCTGGCATTTTCCAGAGCCACACGGGAAACTTTGGTCGGATCGATGATCCCAGCCTCGTACATGTTCTGGTACTCATCGGACTTGGCATTGAATCCGAAGTCCTTTTTGCCCTCTTTGACCTTGGCCACGACCACAGAACCTTCCAGGCCGGCATTTTCTACGATCTGACGCAGTGGCTCCTCAAGCGCACGGCTGACGATCTTCATACCTGTGGTTTCGTCCTCGTTGTCGCCGGTCTTGCCTTCGAGTACAGACGCAGCGCGAACCAGTGCCACACCACCTCCGGGAACGATTCCTTCCTCAATGGCTGCGCGTGTCGCCGCGAGGGCGTCGTCCACGCGGTCCTTCTTTTCCTTCATTTCGACCTCTGAGGCCGCACCGACGTAGAGTACAGCAACTCCTCCAGCCAGCTTGGCCAGACGCTCCTGCAGTTTCTCCTTGTCGTAATCCGAAGTAGTGGTCTCGATCTGGCTCTTGATCTGACCAACACGGGCCTTGATGTCATCTGCAGAACCTGCACCATTCACGATGGTGGTATTGTCCTTGTCGATGCTCACCTTCTCGGCTGTGCCCAGCATGTCCACACCGGCGTTCTCGAGTTTGTAGCCTCTTTCTTCAGAAATGACCGTTCCGCCAGTCAGGATCGCAATGTCCTCGAGCATGGCCTTGCGGCGATCTCCAAAACCTGGTGCTTTGACCGCAGCGATCTTGAGCGAGCCGCGGATCTTGTTGACCACCAGAGTAGCCAAAGCCTCGCCATCCACATCCTCAGCGATGATCAGAAGAGGTCTTCCTCCCTGAGCCACTGGCTCTAGTACGGGGAGAAGCTCCTTCATGTTGCTGATCTTCTTGTCGTAGATCAGGATGTATGGACTTTCCATCTCCGTGATCATCTTGTCGGTATTGGTCACGAAATACGGAGAGAGATATCCGCGATCGAACTGCATGCCCTCGACCACATCGACATAGGTCTCAGTTCCCTTGGCCTCCTCCACAGTGATCACGCCTTCTTTCTTGACCTTGGCCATGGCTTCGGCGATCAGCTTGCCAATAGCGCTGTCGTTGTTGGCAGAAATGGATGCGACCTGCTCGATCTTGGCATCGCTGTCACCCACCTCCTGAGACACTTCTTTGAGATGTGCCACGACCATCTCCACAGCCTTGTTGATACCGCGCTTGAGATCCATCGGATTGGCACCTGCCGCAACGTTCTTAAGACCCTGATTAACAATTGCTTGTGCAAGAACGGTCGCTGTTGTGGTTCCGTCACCGGCAACATCCGCAGTTTTGGAAGCCACTTCTTTGACCATCTGTGCACCCAGATTCTCGATCTTGTCTTCGAGTTCGATCTCTTTGGCCACACTGACACCGTCTTTGGTGATGGCAGGACCGCCAAAGGATTTTTCAATGATCACATTGCGTCCCTTTGGACCAAGTGTGACTTTGACCGCATTGGCCAGAGCATCAACGCCTCGCTTGAGGCCGTCGCGCGCTTCGACATCAAAATGAATTTCTTTTGCCATTTTCTTTCGTGTTTGAGATTAGTGTTTGGTTAGAGGATGGCGAGGATATCGGACTCACGCATGATGAGATAATCCACTCCATCGAACTTGAGTTCGGTACCTGAATACTTGCCGTAAAGCACTTCATCGCCGACAGAAACGGTCATTGGCTCGTCCTTTTTACCATCGCCCATGGCCACTACCTTACCGCGTTGTGGCTTTTCCTGAGCTGTGTCTGGAATGATGATTCCGGAAGCTGTCTTCGTCTCGGCTGCCAGAGGCTCTACGAGCACGCGATCTGCCAGTGGACGGATTTTTACTTCTGACATGTTGAATTGTTTTGGTTTCGCCGTGAAAAGACGAAATCTGTGCCACTTAGCACGTGTCAGTATTTATGCCCTCAATAGTGTCAAAGTGTCGCGAAGCCGATCGCCCTCCGATCTCATTCGCGGAAATCAGGTGCGATCCGCTGCCAAAAGTTCAGATCAGACCATGTTGTGGTAGACCGCCTGAACATCGTCGTCCTCCTCAAATTTCTCCAGAAGTTTATCCACCTCCTCTTGCTGAGGACCGGCCAAACTTTTGGTGTCCATGGGAATGCGCTCAAAACCAGAACTGATCACCTCGATGCCCCTTTCATCCAATGCAGACTGAATTCCTCCGTAGTCCGGGAAATTCGCATAGACCATGATGCTGCCATCCTCTTCTTCCCTGAAGATCTCTTCCACTCCGTGGTCGATCATTTCAAGTTCGAATTCTTCCGGGTCGATCCCATCTCCAGGAATCTTGAAGTGGCACTTGTGATCGAACATGAATTCGACCGACCCACTCGTGCCCAAACTGCCCTCACATTTGTTGAAATAGGAGCGGACGTTGGCCACTGTGCGCGTGGGATTGTCCGTGGCCGTCTCAATGAGCACTGCGATGCCGTGGGGCGCATAGCCTTCGTAAACGATCTGCTTGAAGTCTGCCTGGTCTTTGGATGTTGCCTTTTTGATGGCTCGCTCGACATTGTCTTTGGGCATATTGGCGGCCTTCGCATTCTGCATCAAAGCCTTCAGACGGTAATTCGCATCGGGATTCGGACCTCCCTCCTTCACCGCCATGATGATCTCCTTGCTGATTCGCGTAAAGGCCTTGCTCATGCTTGCCCAGCGCTTCATTTTTCTCGCTTTTCGGTATTCGAATGCTCTACCCATTTTTCGATGCTTCGTTGCTGCCCAAAAATAAGTAGCTTCAGATATTGGTTTACGTCCCGTCGGGCCGGTCATCTGCCACCGATGCAATACACTATATACTGACTGCCATGAATGCGGAAGCACCATTGAAAAAGATGTCCTCGGAACGTCAGCCAGACGGCCAGGTGCGCTATCGTTTGGAATTGGGCGATCAGCTGCTGTTTTTGAATGAACTGATCGGTCGGGACTTCGAAATGGAATTCGGAGGCCATATCCACTGCTTTTGCGGTGAAACGGTTCAGAAAGTTTTCCGGCAGCACTTCTGTTACGATTGCTTCTACAGCAAGCCACAAGCTGGAGATGCCATCTTCCGCCCCGAACTGAGCACTGCGCATCTCGGTCAGGAAGACCGCGACCTGGAGTGGGAGAAAGCCTACCAACTGCAGCCGCATATCGTCTATCTGGCCAATAGTGGCGGAGTGAAAGTCGGAGTGACCCGGGTGGCCCAAATGCCTACGCGCTGGATCGATCAGGGTGCCTCTTCTGCCATTGTTCTCGCCGAAGTGCCCAACCGTTTTTTGGCCGGACAGATCGAGGTCCATTTGAAGGATCATTTCTCAGACCGGACCCATGTCAAAAAGATGTTGCAAACAGAGGAGATCGCCCATGATCTGCATGAGGAGAGAGGTCGGGCCGTGGAACTGCTCACGGATGAATTCCGTTCCTATTGCGCTGAAAAAGCAGAGGTCGTGGAATTGCGTTATCCCATAAAGGAGTACTTCGTGCACCAAAAGAGCCTCCAACTCGAAAAGGAACCCCAAATCAAGGGCAAACTGATCGGGATCAGAGGTCAGTACTGGCTACTGGACCAGGGAAGGGCACTGAATATTCGGAGCCATGAGGGACGACTCGTTAGAACCTCTTGGAAATAAGTTGTCCAACACAACTAATTGGTTAAATTTGCACCCCTTTTGAAAGAAGAGATGTACGCTATAGTAGAAATCGCCGGACAGCAATTCAAGGTGGAAAAAGGCCAAAAAGTCTTTGTCCATCGTTTGGAAGCCAAAGAAGGCAGTGCAGTGAAATTTGAGAAAGTATTGCTGCTCGAGAAAGACGGAAAGATCAATGTCGGGAAGCCCTCAGTCAAAGGAGCGACCGTAAAAGCCAAGGTGGAAAAGCACCTGAAAGGCGACAAAGTCTTGGTCTTCAAGAAGAAAAGACGCAAGGGCTATCAAAAGATGAACGGACATCGGCAGTACCTGAGCGAACTGCTAATCACCGATGTAGTTGCCGCCAAGCCCCGCAAACCAGCAGCGAAAAAAACCGAAGAGGCCGAGGCCTGATCAAAACCAACTGAACCATGGCACACAAGAAAGGAGTCGGTAGTTCGAAGAACGGAAGAGAGTCAGAAAGTAAACGACTCGGCGTCAAGATATTCGGAGGGCAGAAAGCCATTGCCGGAAACATCATTGTTCGCCAAAGAGGAACCCGCCACAATGCAGGAGAGAATGTGGGCATGGGTAAGGACCACACCCTGTTCGCCCTGTCGAATGGAGTGGTTGAATTCCGCAAAACCAAGAACAATAAATCATTTGTCTCGATAAAGCCAGAAGCTGAGGCATGATGAATGTCTAGAATGTGACGAGAATTGGCCATCTTCGGATGGCTTTTTTTTGTCTTGTCCGAACACTCGCTGCATACATGATCACAACGACCCGCATAAAAGAAGAATTCGATCTCATTCTGCTCGGTCTGCAGAAAAGAGGTCTTGATCTGCGTTCAGAACTCGAGGACATCCTTGCTCAGGACGATATCCGAAAGCGAACGCAGAAAGAACTCGACGACACCTTGCACGAAGCCCGCATCCTGTCCAAAGAGATCGGAGGGCTCTTCAAGGCCGGAAAAAAAGAAGAGGCGGAACAAGCCAAGTCCCGCACATCTGCACTCAAGGCGCAAGAAAAAGTCCTTCATCAAAAACTCGCAGAGACGGAGGAGGCACTGACCGAAAAACTTCGCCACATCCCCAACGTGCCGCACGAAAGCGTGCCCAAGGGCACGAGCGACTCGGACAACGAGGAGACCGAACGCTGGGGGGAAGCAGAAAGATCAGGCGAGGAGCATAAGCCCCATTGGGAACTGGCCAAAACCTACGGATTAATCGATTTTGAAGCTGGAGTGAAGATCACCGGTGCTGGATTTCCTGTGTATACGGGTAAGGGAGCCATCCTCCAGCGCGCCCTGATCAATTTCTTCCTCGACCGAAATGTCGCCGCAGGCTATGAAGAAGTCCTTCCGCCGCACTTTGTGAACGAGGATTCGGCCTATGGAACAGGGCAACTTCCCGATAAGGAAGGGCAGATGTACCACATCACGGCGGACGATCTATACTGCATACCTACAGCGGAAGTACCCGTAACCAACCTTTACCGCGGCGACATTCTCAAGGAAGAAGATCTACCCAAGAGGAATACCGCCTACACGCCATGCTTTCGAAGGGAGGCGGGCTCGTATGGAAAAGATGTACGCGGCCTGAACCGCCTGCACCAATTTGACAAAGTAGAAGTGGTGGTCGTGGAACACCCCGATCGCTCCTACCAAAGGCTGGACCATATGGTCGAGCACATCGGCGGGCTGATCAAAGAGTTGGAGATCCCACACCGCATCCTGCGTCTTTGTGGAGGAGATCTGGGATTCACTTCGGCGCTGACTTATGACTTTGAAGTCTGGAGCCGGGCACAGGAACGCTGGCTCGAGGTGAGCTCAGTCTCGAACTTTGAGTCCTTCCAGTCGAATCGCTTGAAATTGCGCTATCGCCCTTCGGATGGAGGCAAACCACAGCTCTGCCATACGCTCAATGGCAGTGCACTCGCCCTGCCTCGCATCCTTGCCGCTTTGCTGGAGAACAATCAAACCGAATCGGGCATCGTTATCCCAAAAGTGCTTCAGCCGTACACCCATTTTGACCTGATCCAATGAGGGCGCTCCTGATCGGCATAATTCTCATTGCTATGGCATGTTCGGAGACGAACAGACCCCCAGACAGAGAAGCTGCTGTCCGCGAACTCATGACGGAACTCTATGCTTGTGCGGATGAATATCAAAGCATCCGCTTTCAGGCACTGATAGAACTCAAAGAAGAAGTGGAACCCTACTTCCAGTGGTTCTACAGGTCGTATACGGATACGAGCAAGCCCTCTTTCTGGATAAATGAACTCAGCAGCTTGCAACGTATCCATAAGGCGATCGCTCAGGCTCCAGGACAGCAAAAGCTGCTCGCGGAGTCCATTGAGTACAGCGAGTCCCAATTGCAGGACCTCGCCGACTCCGCCGAAGATCTGGACAGTCTTTCCTTTGCCACCTATTTGGCAGATGAGCAGGCAGTAGCAGGGGAAATCATCTCCAGGGTCTCTTTTTGCGCAGCAGAATATTCGAGATGCCACACACTTTGGTCTGAGCTTCGGCCAAAGCTGGACAGCACCCGCGCCTACCACACAGATCAATGAAGCAACTCGCTTTGCTTCTGGCCTTGATCGCCTGCACGCTCCTCCGTGCACAGGACGATCAGTTGGCCGATGCGTATTTCGAAGACGGTGCCTATGAAAAATCACTGACCCTTTCGCTGAAGCAATATCAACGCTTTCCAGACAAGGCGCGCTTTGATCGGGTATTGAGAAATTATAAGGCCCTTGAAGAGTGGAAAAAAGCCGAGCGCTTTACCCGAAAACACCTGAAGAAGTCCGCCTCAGACCCCGGCTATTTCTTGGTTGAACTGGCGGTGATCCTACGAAATGCAAAAGACGAGCAGGGCGAACAGGAAGTCTTGGAGGAACTCTTTGGAATGATTGCTCAGTCTCCGGGGCGCGTTTACCCCATTGCACGACTCTTGGAAAAGAGACAACTCTACCAAGCAGCTCTGGATGCCTACGAAACGGCAGAAAAGGGCAATCCTTCACTTCGCTTCCACTACCAAAAAGCACAACTCTACGGAGAGCTGGGCGATATCGAATCCGTCTTCAGGGAGTTGCTCCTGCTGGTCGAGCAGAATCCCGCTTATCTGAATACCGTCAGGCAACTCGCCGCACAATCGCTCGGAGAGGATCCGGACGATCCGACCAATGTCTTTCTGAAGGAACAATTGCTGCTGCGGATCCAGGCCACGCAGGATCCCGTGCTCACTGAATTGCTCACCTGGGTATTTCTTCAGGAACGAAATTTCCGAGGTGCATTCCGCCAACTCCGCGGATTGGACATCCGACTGGATCGTCAGCAAAAAGAACTCTTCGATCTGGCGGGCATATGTATGGAAAACCAAGAGTTCACGACCGCACAGCAGATCTTTGACTACATCATCGGAGCCGGTGAGGTCTCCCCTGTCTTCCTTCCGGCTCAGGCTGGCCGGCTTGAGGCGATGCAGGCTGAACTGTTCGCCCAGCCTTCATTCAGCCGGGCATCGGTAGAGATACTCTCCCTTGAATACCGAAAGGTGCTCGAGGCCCTTCC
>RFXV01000180.1 GCA_009921445.1 Flavobacteriia bacterium | reverse complement strand
GTGCATTCTGAAAACCCGACACGCCTGCCCTTGAGCGATGTTCAAATCGGCGTGCGCTATGCCATCGCCATGAGCACGAACGCGGGTCTTTGGTCCTATTTGATCGGTGATACGGTCGAATTCGTGGGCACATCACCCTATCGCTTAAAGGTCACTGGACGGGTGGCCCACTACATCTCCGCCTTTGGCGAGCATGTGATCGGAAGTGAGGTGGAAGCGGCCATGAAAGACGCCTGTGCGCAGAGCGGTGCTGTTCCCGTCGAGTTCACTGTGGCCCCACAAGTAGCCCCGGAAAGCGGACCGCCACATCACGAATGGTTTGTGGCTTTCGAGCAGACACCTGTTGATCTGCTCGCCTTTGGGGAACATCTGGACAGAGCGCTTTCTGAAAAGAACTCCTACTACGCAGATCTGATCGAGGGAAAAGTCCTCGGCCCATGTGTTATTCACGAGGTACCAAGAGATGCGTTTGCAGCTTATATGAAGTCCATTGGGAAGCTCGGTGGACAGAACAAGCTTCCTCGCCTGAGCAACGACCGAAAGATCGCCGATGCTTTGAGCAAGATGCTCAGCTGATTTCTATTCCGTTCAGGGCTTTTTGACCACACGCGCTGTCTGCATTGGGCCGTTCTGGGTGCTCATTTTGACAATGTACAATCCCTCTGAGTACCCACTCATGTCGAGGGCTTCCCTTCTTTCGAAGAGCTTGTGACTGCCCAAGAGCTGTCCGTTCACACTGAACACCTCAACGGTCAATGGACCGCCGGTCCAACGGAAATGCAAAGCGTCTTTGACAGGATTGGGATAAAGCTGAATGTCCATGGATTGCTGGCCGATCACAGAAAGGTCTTTGCAGCTTCCGATCACATAGCTGTCTTTATTGGCTGAATTGTTCCGCTCGCCCTGACCAGGATAAGAATAGGTGTAGTAGAAATAGACCGTGCTGCCCTGCGCGGCATTGATGGGATACGGCACGTTGGGCGTTACGATATAGCCCGGCATATTGCTCGGATTGGTTCCGTAATACAGAATGCAGGTTGGGCTGCCCATCCCAGCGATAGAAGGAATGAAGGTGATGGTGGGGTTGTTGGCGTCAAAGGGCGCTTGCGCATCCGTTCCCAGCCACTGTCCGTTGAGCCTGAAATGAACCTGCGCCACGCTGTCATTGATGTCCGAGGCCACAGCGAGAATAGTGATGGTTTCGTTCTCGAAAAATTCCGACTGGTCGGCAGGGGACTGAATGACCACAGCTGGCGGCAGATTATTGGTCGTACTGGAGATCAGGTAGACTTGATCCTGATCCGAATACGAACCGTTGTCCACATCCAAACGGAGAAGATAGACCCCGGGGGTCAGGCCTGAGACCGTCGTTTGGGCAGATCCTGGTGCAGCCAATTGAAGGACGGATGGCCCATAGACCTGCGTCCACTGATAATTGAGGCTCGCGCCACCCGGATCCGTGCTTGCGGAGCCATCCAAAACAGCGGTGTTTTGCGGCAAGACCACGAGTTGATCTGCACCTGCATCTGCTACCGGCTGACTGTAGTTGAGCGGTGCATCGTAGGTGAAGGTCAGTTTGCCCAGATTGAATTCACCGTGATCAAAGAATATGCGGAGCACCTGCACGCCTGCTTTCAATGGTATGTTGCTCACCGTTTGTGAGGACCAGCTGTTCCAGCCATTTGTGTATCCGACGGCCAAGCCGCTTTTTACGATCTGTCCATCCGAACTCAAACCAAATGGGCCGCCGCCCGACTGATTGTCCGATGCAAAACGATAGCTCATCGAATAGAGCCCGGCCTGCTGTACATCCACCGTGTATTCGACCCATTCTCCCGACCCGATCCAGCCGATCGCATGGCCCTCGCTTCCGGCGTCGAATACATCCACGCTTTCGTTCATTCTGGTGTCACCCAAGTTATTGGGCGTCATGTCCTGATAGGCTATTCCCTGTCCGGTGCCCCCTTCATATGAGTCGAAATGACCCGCTTGCAGGACTCCTGGGATGCTTGCCGGCGCATTGTTATATGGAACTTGATCGCCCACGATCACCTCCACCGAGTTGCTCAATACGAATTGTGTTCCCTTGTAGATCCTGGCTTGAAATTGATGCCGTCCCAATGGCAACTGCGCCGCTGTGATTTGATACGGAGGCTGTGTTGTCGATCCAATCAGGCTGTTTCCGTTGTAAAAAGCCACCGAACTTATTCCTGAACCCTGTGTCTGAAGCGTCAGGTCCACACCTCCTCCGGCATGGGCGGAATTGAACGAGCTCGAAAGTTGGCCACTGACCGAGATGTCCTTGCTCGTGATAAAACTCTTGGGAGGGACCGTCCATTGGAATCCGTCCGAGAATTGGATCTGCAAAGGGGTGCTCCCGTAATTCTGGGCCACATAAGTAATGTCGCCATTGTTGTTGAAAACAACGGCCAAGGGATGGTCGGAGGTTACCCCTGTCTCCACCCTGCCCAAGGTTTTCATGGTGTGAAGCCAATAATAGGTCTGAGCATCAGAGATACCGAATTTGAGACTCCTGTTCGGATAAGAATCATAGAGTCCCAGGGCCTTGTCCGGATCGATAAAGGCCAAATATTTCCAATAGGTGTCGTGCCAAAGATTCGGGTTGGCTGGGTTGGTCAATACTCCGGTATTTTGCTCCATCTCCGCCCAAAGGTTTTGGGCGTAGGTCGTGTCGTGGCCGAGATACATTGATCCGCCATGTATCGGATATAGTTCAATTCCATAAGACGCAGCAATATCTGCCGTCCAGAAGGTGCCATTGTCATAGCTGTTGCCCCATACCCGGCTGACCAGACTGTAGCCTTGATTGGGCCCGAAGTTTCGGCTCTTGGTATCGAACCAATATTCCTCTACCGCCGTCTGTTCCGTGGTGTACAAATAGATGCCGAGGTCCCTTATGGCATC
>RFXV01000179.1 GCA_009921445.1 Flavobacteriia bacterium | reverse complement strand
CACGGATCCGCAGCCTGGGGATATCTATGCCTTCAATGTCGGTGGAGGTGAATCCGGTATATTCTACGGATCTGTGGATGAATATCGCTTGATCAACTTTGGAGGCAACCGTACACATCCTTTGGCTTTAAGTACATTCTTGGACGGTACTTGGACGAACTGGCAGGAAGACATCTTCGTTCCTGCTTTTGATACCATCGACTATGAAGTGCGGTTCTAGTTCCCGTTGGGTTCGATCCTCACTCAGCGATCACTACGCGGAAGGTTTTGCGCGCGTTTTCGGATGAGACAGTCACCAAATAGGTGCCGGCATAAAGCGCTTGCACATCGAAGTAGGCGATGGTCTGACCCGCGCGGATCACTGTTTTCCTGATCCTTTTTCCGGCCATATCTGTGAGATCCACCTGAAGATCTGATGGGTTCAGTCCGTGTACTTGGATCGCGATCAGATCCGCCCCTGGATTTGGGAATACACTGAATTTCATGTGTTCCACTTCCACGCCTGTGCTCAACGAGGATGTGTAAATAGTGGCCGCGGCAGGCACTGAGTTCACTTTTCTATTGGCATACACTCCATAGAAAGTGGGTCCCACTGCATAGGGGTAGGCCGAATTCCAATTGGCATCGACCGTACAGAAATAGGCGTACGTACCATTTGGATATTCCGGAGTGATGCAGAATCGCCCGTTGTGCTCGTCAAGTCGATCTTCTGCTGTTTGGGCGATGTATTCATAATCTTCCCGGAAGTATCCTAGGAAATATGTTGCATCCACGGCAGGGCCGTTGGAACGCTGAGTCATATTGCGCAGCTGGTAGCTCGATTTCATCCTTGCGATTCCTCCGGTACCATCTGTATTGGCAAAGCCATAAGCGCCGTAGATCGGATATCCGTCATAGGCGAAGCCAATGAGCGGCGAATGTTGCGTACTGTCAATGGCGTAGAGTCCGTCGGCATCGTACAGATTGCAGATCGTGGAAACGACATTCAAGTCGAGTTTGAAGGCCGATGGATTCTGATGGTGATGGTAGTTTCCCATGGCTGGATGGCCCTTGCTGCAGTCAAATCCCGCCATCTCTGCGGGTATGGCATCTCTGTTCCAGTCCATGCTTGTCCCAGGCCCACCAGGACAGGGTGGGTTCCCCGGGCCTCCGCAAAGGGCATTGGTGGAGGGATTCCAAGCCACGCCGTCCCGATAATCAAAAAGAGCAACTCCGTTGATGAAGACGCCAATATTGCCACTCGTTGTAGAACTGGGTGTTCCTGTTTCTGGAACAGGATTCAGCGGGATCTCATAGATGGCCGATTGATCTTGGGCTTGGGAGGGATTGCCATCGAGAAAGGGGCCGGTCGGATAAGATGGGATACCCGTACAAGTGATGTAGGAATAGTCGTTGGTATAAGCCACCTGTTGGCAGTTCACCAATAGGCCATTGCCGATTGCCGTGCTGTTTCCCTGCATATAGTAACTGCCTGTTTGGGTTGTGTTCTTTAGGAAGTGGGTGATGGCTGGGTTGGTCTGTGCCTGGGCAGAGAGAAAAAATCCGAACACGACCAGAGAATAAAGTGGCTTCACGGAGAATGATTTTGGTATTGTAAGAGTAGGCTTTTCGTGCATTGGACGCGCAAGTTGGTTTGAGGTTTAGTTCGATCTAAAAAACCCAAAGCGGGGGTCGAAGCAGAACGAACTGTCGTTCAATGTGAAAAGGAAGGCCGTCAGATCTTTCTGCTCTGAAGGCGAGAGCGACACACCTGATGTCAGTTCCTTGCCCAGGTTGGGAAGCGCGGCGATTCCATCGGTATAATGGCCGATCACTTCTTTCAGATATTCAAACCGACCATCGTGCATGTACGGATACGTATAGCTGAGGTTGCGAAGGCTTGGTATCTGAAAGCGGAAGCTGTCCTTGGGGTTTTGACTGACTCGGTAACGTCCGAGATCCAAAAGCTGGGGGTCTGGAGGCAGTCCATTGCTCACAAGTCGCCTGGAAGTGAACAGGGGTTCTGTATGGCAGCTGTTGCAGTGCTGAAGAAAAAGGTTGTAGCCGTTGTGCTCCTGCTGATTGAATTGACTGGTTCCTCTTTGCACCCGATCGTATTTGGCCTTATCGGAGATCAGGCTGAGCTGGAATTGCGCCAGAGCGTGCAGCAGTCTTTGCGTGGATATGGCCGTATCTCCAAAGGCTTTGCTGAATCGGTTCCGGTAGCGCTTATTCCTTCTGAGTTTTCCGAGAATGTGTGGCAGTGTATCGCCCATTTCTCTCGGATGGGTCAAAGGGATGAGTGCCTGATGATCGAGCAGTTCGATGGCTCCATCCCACATGAAGTGGCTCTTCCAGGCCATATTGAACAGGGCTGGTGCGTTGCGTTCGCCCACCCGGTCATCGATCCCGTGGCTGAGCGCATGATCCGTATGCGCAAAGGCATTGAAGGGAGAGTGACAGGAGGCGCAAGAGACGCTCCCATTCCGCGATAAAAGCGGATCGTAGAAGAGTGTGCGACCGAGTTCAGAAATACCTTCATCCCAGGGCATGGCCTCAAGATCGTATTGGGGTGCGGGGAAGTGTTCAGGCAATGTGAGCTGTGCAGATGGCTCATTCGATATGAAGGACAAAAGACCCAGCAGGCCCAAAAAAAGTACGCGCTTCATTGACTGACGGCACTCAGGCAGTTGGGAATGCCCAAGGCCAACTCGTGGGCCAGGGGTCCGGGGCTCATCACCCGGGCTGGAACGCCCTTTTCGAGTACCTGACTAAGGAATGGGGCCAGATCCACTGAAAGTTCTTCGTTCTCGGGTGCAAAGGGTATGTGAACGCGCTGTGCTGTGCCGTAGGGTTTGCGGTAGCCGCCGATATGGTATTCAAATCGACTTTTGGCTCCGGACAAAAAGGAGCCTTCCACCTTCCAATGGATGTAGCCCGCTTGCCAAGTCCAGTACATACC
>RFXV01000178.1 GCA_009921445.1 Flavobacteriia bacterium | reverse complement strand
GGTTCGATGAAAATATTCAGCAGTACGGCGTTGTTGACCGACGTGTCCACCACAGACTCGATATTGGCCGTGGCGTTGAGGTAGCCCTTGTCGCGATAGTACCGCTTGATCTTGTTGATCGTATTGGTCTTCAGGTTCTCAGTGACGATCAGCCCGCGGGACAGGTTGATCTCTTCGCGGATGTTGTCCCTCTTGGATTTTTTGATCCCGAATATTCCATACTTGGAGAGCTTGGGCAATTCTTGCAGGCGGATCTCGAGGAAGACAGTATTGCCGATCTTGCGCGTGACCGCCAGAGAAACATCGTTGAACAGCTTTTGTCGCCACAGTTTGCGGACTGCACTTTGGATCTTCTCACTGGGAAAGGTCACCTTTTCACCTACTTGAAGGCCGCTGAGCAGGACGATGACCGAGTTGTCCAGGTTGCCGCTCCCTTGAACCTCTATGCCTCCGATCTCGTACTCGATACCGGGTATGATGTCGATGGACTGGGCCCGCAGCAGGGGCGTCCACAAAAGGGCGATCAGACTGAAGATCAGTACGTTCTTGCTCACCTTATTTCTTTGCCTTGATCTGTTCACTGATCTTTCCAAAACGCCGCTCCCTACGCTGATATTCTTCAATGGCCAGCTCGAGGTCCTCTTCTTTGAAATCCGGCCACAATTTGGGGCAAAAATACAGTTCGGCATAGGCGATCTGCCAGAGCAGATAATTGCTGATCCGATGTTCTCCACTCGTGCGGATCAAAAGATCGGGATCGGGCATTTCAGAGGTGAAGAGGTGCTCCTGGATCAGCTTTTCATCGATCTCCTCCGGATCGATGCTCCCTTCTTTCACCTGTTCGGCGATCCTCCGGGTGGCCAGGACCAATTCGTCTTTGGAGCTGTAACTCAGAGCCAGCGTCAGGGTCATTTCAAAATCTTCGCTGGTTTTCTCGTGCACCTCGCGAAGTTCTCTCTGGCATTTCTTGGGCAGGCTCTCAATGTTGCCAATGGCGCTCAGGCGGATCTTGTTCTCCAAAAGGATGTCCAATTCACTGCGCAGCGCACTGACCAGAATGCTCATCAGTGCATCGATCTCCAGTTTGGGGCGGTTCCAATTCTCTGTCGAGAAGGCATAGACCGTCAGATATTCCACGCCCAGTCGTGAGCAGGCCCTGGAGGTGCGTCTGAGTGCGTCCACTCCATTCTCATGACCGATGGAGCGAAAGATGCCCTTCTTCTTGGCCCAACGTCCGTTGCCATCCATGATCACAGCAATGTGCCTGGGTATGCGCTTCTTGTCAAGTTGAATGGATGAACTCATTTTATCGTCCCCAAAATTCGGCACAAACTTCCCTATTCGTGGTGAATCTCCAAACCAATCCGATGCCGGTGAAAAAATACCAGTCCCGAGTCTGACTGTTTCCCCGGTCGTAACCGGAGCGATCCAGCGGTTCGAGGCTCCTGTCGGAAAGATCAGCTGCCATCTGGCCGCGGAGTTCGCCCAGTTCCTGCGCATTGACATACAGTCCGCTCACATCGTCCAAATAATCGGTGGCCGTAGAATGGGCCATGAACTCCAGGTGGAATTGCCAGTGTTCGTTGAAAGCATGTTTGTATCCAAAACCGAAAGGGTAGACCAGGTCCACCTTGGCATAGAGCCCCTGCTCATTCACAGAACCCTGCCCTTCGGTACCCAATGGTCTGAGATCAAACCAGTTGCCTTGGTACTGGGCTTGCGGATCGAAACCAAAGACACCGAGCCCGCCAAAGATGTAGAAGGTGTTGTTGTAGTCTTTGCTTCGTGGGTCGAAGCGAAAGAAATTCACTTCGAACAAGGCCTTGGCATCCCAGATGTCGGAGCGAAAAGAGAGATTCCGCTGCTGCCTTTCCTCCAGTCCGCTCCATGCATCACGTGCCTCGACCCGACCATAGCTGCCCGTCAGCCGGACGCCGTAGTACTGATGGTAGGTATAGCGGTAGTGGAATTCCCCAAAGTAGGATCTGGGGGGAGCGATCCCATAGTGCCCGACATCCCCGAGAAAATTCGTCACACCTCCACCAATGCCCATTTCGTGGTTTTGAGCAAAGTGCAGTTGAGGGAACAGAATCAGGAGAAGCGGAAAAAGCCGCTTGGATCTTGGGAAGAGCTTCATTTTCAAGGAGCGCAAATATAGAGAAATAACGCGCCTTGAACCTTCGTATTATCAATCAGTTGCGACGATCCACGCCCCAGAATAACTTGCTTCTCAGGGTGCTGGAGAAGGGAAGGTCCTTGAGCTGCACCGAGGCGAGGCTGAAGCCCGCTTTGCGAAGTTTCAGCGAGCAGCCGCTGGGCGCCTGATAGATCCTGGAATCCATCGATATCTGCACCTTTCGTTTGCGGCTTTCCACGATGAGTTCGATCTCCTGGTTGTCTGGGATCACGAAAGGCCGAACGTTGAGGTTGTGCGGTGCGATGGGGGTGAGAACGAAATTTCGCGACTGAGGCATCATGATCGGACCGCCGCAGCTTAGGCTGTATCCCGTGCTTCCGGTCGGCGTGGCGACAATGAGTCCGTCTGCCCAATAGGTGGTCAGGAAGGTGCTGTCGATGAAGGTGTCCACACTCACCATGGATGTGGAATCCTTTCGCCCCGTGGTCACCTCATTCAGGGCATAGGGAAAGTCGATCTCAAGTACGGACGGATCCGACTCCAACTCGATCAGGCTCCGTTCCACTATGTCGTAGTCCTCTTCCAGTAAAGCCTGTACGGCCCTGCTGATCTCTGTCTTGGCCACATCTGCCAGAAATCCAAGCCGACCCAGGTTGATGCCGAGGATGGGGATCCGGGCATCGCGGACAATGGTCGCTGCTTCGAGGATGGTTCCATCTCCTCCCAGAGTGATCAAAAAATCCGGCGCATAGCGGTTCAGCTGTACATGATCGGAAAAGACACTGATCTCTTCAGTGTTTCCATCCAAGGCGGCCACGGTTTCCGCCAGCGCTTCAAAGAGCACTATCCCGGCGCCTGAGTTGCGGATCTGAAGCATCAGTTCCTCGAGGAAGGGGACAGACGATCTTTTCACATCCCGCGC
>RFXV01000177.1 GCA_009921445.1 Flavobacteriia bacterium | reverse complement strand
CCTACGGAAAAGGTTCTGTCATGCGCATGGGCGATTCCGCTGTGGAGGAAGTGGAAGTCATCTCCTCAGGTTCGATCACACTGAACAACGCCCTGGGCATCGGAGGCTACCCGAGAGGTCGGATCGTAGAGATCTACGGACCTGAATCATCGGGCAAGACCACCCTCACCCTGCACGCCATTGCTGAAGTGCAAAAAGCTGGGGGCATTGCGGCCTTCATCGATGCGGAACACGCATTTGACCGCTTCTACGCGGAACGACTGGATATCCAAACAGAAGACCTCATCATTTCACAGCCCGATCATGGAGAGCAGGCGTTGGAGATCGCTGACAACTTGATCCGTTCAGGAGCCATCGATCTGATCGTGATCGACTCTGTGGCGGCACTGACGCCCAAGAGTGAGATCGAAGGTGAAATGGGCGACAGTAAGATGGGACTTCAGGCGCGACTGATGAGCCAGGCGCTCAGAAAGCTGACAGGCACCATCAGCAAGACACACTGCTGCTGCATCTTCATCAACCAGCTCAGGGAAAAGATCGGCGTGATGTTCGGAAACCCAGAAACGACCACCGGCGGAAATGCGCTGAAATTCTACAGCTCTGTGCGACTCGATATTCGGCGCATCGGCCAGATCAAGGACGCCGACAAAGTCATGGGCAACCGCGCACGGGTCAAGGTGATCAAAAACAAGGTCGCCCCACCATTCCGCCAGGCCGAATTTGACATCATTTATGGAGAAGGTATATCCAAAGCAGGTGAATTGATCGACCTGGGCGTGGACAATGAGGTCCTCACCAAGAGCGGCTCTTGGTTCAGCTATGGGGAAACCCGTCTGGGGCAGGGTCGGGACGCCGTCAAGAACATCATTATGGACAATCCTGAGTTGGCCGAGGAGATCGAAGCGAAGATCGTTGAGGCCTTAAAGGGATGAATCGAGGATTCTGGTCCGCTGCTTTCTGCAGCTGGGTTTTCATTTTTCTTCTGCTCTCCTGCAGCAACGGAGCGTCTGACGCTTCCGATGGCGCTCCTTCGGCTGAAGACGAGAGACAAAAAAAGATCGAAGAAGCCGTACCGGCTGGGGCTTCGGACGAGCTCTACCTCAGAACGGGAGCAGAAATCGATATGGGAACCTTGATCGAGCGAATTGAGCGCCATCTCGATGAGAAAAACCTATCCTACGCCAAGGCCCATCTGGACAAGGCCATGGAAATGGACAGCCTGAATGAGGAGGTGCAATGGCTCAGCGGACGCTTCCATCTGGCGGCCAATCAAAGTAAGAAGGCCAACGATACATGGAGAAAGTGCGGTCTGCAGCATCCACAGAACATCCCCTGCCGCATAGAATTAACGCGACTGCAACTGACCATTGGCCTGGTGCGCGAGGCATTGAAGACCGCCAACGAACTGATCGAGATCGATCGAAACAATGCCGAAGCCTACTTCCTGAAGGGTCTGGCGGTTCGTGCTGTCAAAGAAAATGATGAGGACGCGCTGCCGTATTTCCAGCGGGCAGTTGACCTGGACAATACCCACCTCGATGCCCTGGATATGCTCGGTGTGATCTACGCGAGCAGAAAGGACTCCCTCGCTCTGGCTTATTACCGCAACATTCTGGCGCTGCAGCCCGATCGCTCAGACATTTATTTCAAGATCGGGGTCTTCCATATGGACAAACAAGAATGGAACGAAGCCATGGGCGCCTACGAACGTGCCATCCGGATCGATCCAAAGGATGCAGACAGTTACTACAATCTGGGTTTTGTGCTCACTCAGATCAGCGTCTACGATAAAGCACGCAATGCCTTTGCTCAGGCCATCGCCGTGCGGCCGAGAAATTTCAAAGCCTACTACGGCAGAGGGTATACGCACGAAATGCTGGGCGATCTGACCAATGCAGCTCAGGATTATCGGGAGGCTTTGAGTATTCGTCCCAAGCACCAGCCCTCAGCGACCGCACTGGGCCGGGTGAATCAAAAGCTGAACGCTGTTCCTTGAACCCTAACTTCCAGGAGCTCTGATGCGGTCCGGGTAGTCGGTGATCAAGCCGTCCACACCCCACGCAATGAGCTCGCGTGCACGAGCCCTGTCGTTGACCGTCCATGGGATCAACTTCACTTTCTTTGATCTGGCCCACTGGATCGTCGACTCATCCACTAAAACGTACTCTGGGCTGACGGCATACGGCAAAAAACCCAGTTCATTCAGCGCCAGCTCAGCATCTTGTGACCCATCGATCAATAGGATCGTACGAATGTCAGGATCGAGCTCGTGCATCGACCGCAGCGTTCTTGGATCGAAGGATTGGACAGTGCACCGGTCTCCGATCTTTTCTTCTCTCACCACTTCATAGACCAGACGCGCAAATTCTTCCGGTTCGGGATGCAGTCGCCCATCCCCATGAATGGTACTCTTGGTTTCTATATTGTAGATCGGCAGCGCTCGGCCCAGGGAACGGGCATGACCATCTGCAGATCGGATCACTTCCTTAAGGGATGGCTTTGGACTGGGAAAATGTGCTTGCTCAGGAAATGCCGGATTCGGTTTGGATCCGCAGTCGTATCGACCCAATTCCTGCAGGCTCATTGAATAAATGGCATACGCATATTGCTCCTCAGGATGAATGGGATGGCCGGTGGCATCGAGACAGATCTGACTGGAAAGATGCGGCTCGTGAGACAGAACCACTTGACGATCTGCTGTGATCACCACATCGAGTTCCAAGGTCTTGACGCCCAGTTCCAGCGCCATCTTCATTCCCTCTGAACTGTTCTCAGGCATGAGTCCCCGACAGCCTCTGTGGCCCTGAAGATCGAATGAGTCCCAATCCACTTTGGGCTCTGGATCACAGGCACACAAGACCAAAAGACAGGCCCGGAAGGCCGTGATCGCGCGCATCAAGCCTTGCCTTTCAGGCCTTTGATCATTTGGGCCATATCGTCCCAGTCCGATGAACTGAGTTGTTCAAGGAAAGCCAATTGCCCGGCGTCCTGCAACCATTCGCCGCCATCGATGGTCACCACCTCACCGTTGATATAGGCTGAGAAATCACTGATGAGATAG
>RFXV01000176.1 GCA_009921445.1 Flavobacteriia bacterium | reverse complement strand
AAGCGGCTGAGCCATCTGTTGATGCGCGGAAGGGGAAAGCTGTTGTCGCTGGCCAGTGCATGCAGCGTCCTCGGTGCAACCATAACCGAACCCAGGGCTGAGGAAATGGTCGAAGCAGCAAGGCCCAGCGGGATCACAATGCCACCATACAGGGCGATCTTACCCATGATGAATTGATCGCCGACCAAGTCTGCAGCAGTTGCAGAAAGGGCAAGCTTCGAGGCGATGAACAGGTAGATCACCATTCCGATCAAGGTGGCGCTGATGGTACCCAGCGGTATGCTCTTGCCTGGATCCTTCAGGTCGCCAGACAATCCAACTCCTGCTGTCATGCCTGTGAACGCAGGGAAGATGATCGCAAAAACGAGAAAGAAATCCTGCGGGTTGCGCATCTCTGTCTGCGCCATGCTGAATTCACCCAACTCGGAGAAGCCCGTCTGCCCCAGAAAGAAGAGAACGATGGAAACCGCCAAAATTCCCACCACGCCATAAAGTGCCTTGATGCCCAGATTGGCTCCTTTGTAGAGGATCAAACTGCTGAGCAGGAGCATGGCCGGTACACTGATGGCCTGTCGGGGAAGATCGAGCCCGTAGACCGCCCGAACATGTTCAAATACGAATTGGAAGGCCTCCGTGAAGGCGATCACATAGAACGCAATGCTGATCGATTGGCTGAGATAAAGCGCAATGCCGATCGTTGCGCCAATGTTGAGCCCGAACGACCGGGAAATGATGAAATACTCACCCCCGCCTTCCACACGCTTGTTGGTAGCGATCTCCGAGATGGCCAATGCCGTGGGGATGGTGATCATATGACCGAGCAGAACGATCAAGGCTACGCCCCAGAATCCCAGAGTGCCCACAGCAAATCCGAATCGCAAAAAGAGGATGGCACCGAGAATGGTGGAAATGGCGGTGAAAAAGACCGGGAGGGTGCCGAACTGGACTTTGTGCTCCTTCATTCCATGCAAAGATGGACAATCGCAGAATACTTCATCCGGATGAAGTGGCTTGTGAACCCTTGCCCTGCTCAATAGTTGTTAGACTTGTAGTTGCTAATTAAAGCTCTTCACCATGTTCCAAAGGCTGTCTTTCGCCATTGCCCTCATTTTTTCGTGTATCTCTGTTCTCTCGGCGCAGGAAGACCGATACTCCGGTCACCTGAAATTCCAGCAGCTGGAAGAGGATCTGCCCACTCCCAATCGCTACCGTTCGGCTTCGGGCGCACCGGGTCCGGATTACTATCAGCAGCAGGCAGATTATGTGATGGAGATCACCCTGGACGACGAGGCGCAGATCATTCGCGGAACTGAAGAGATCACCTACACCAACAACTCACCCGATGCACTTGAATACCTCTGGGTGCAGCTCGACCAGAACATGCGCAGCAACAAGGGACTGACGGCGCAGAAAACCACAGGCGCCCTGCCCAGATCTTCCAGAAGCTGGGGATTCAACGACCTTTTTCCCACCTTCCCCGGCGGCTTCCGACTCGAGAAAGTAGCCGACAAAAAAGGCGTTCCACTGAAAGTAGCCGTGAACTACACCATGATGCGCATCGACCTGGATGAGCCACTGGAGTGCGGCAAGAGCTACACATTCAATATCGACTGGTGGTACCCGATCAACAACAGAAAGATCGACGGAGGACGGTCCGGTTACGAATACTTCCCCGAAGAGGACAACTACCTCTACACCATAGCGCAATTCTTCCCGCGCATGGCCGTGTACAATGATGTATACGGCTGGCAGAACAAGCAGTTCCTGGGACGCGGAGAGTTCACCCTGCCCTTTGGAGACTACGATGTAAAGATCAACGTCCCTTCCGATCATATGGTGGGTTCCACGGGTCGGCTCATGAATGAAAAGAAGGTGCTGAGCCCTACGGAACTTCAGCGCTTGGAACGCGCACGTAACACCTACGATGCACCAGTTCTCATCGTCACCGAAGAGGAAGCCCGGGCGAAGGAGAAGATCAAAAAGACGGACACTCGAACCTGGCATTTTCAGGCCGAAAACGTTCGTGATTTCGCCTTTGCGAGCAGCCGCAAATTCATTTGGGACGCCATGGCGGTGGACATCAATGGACGCGATGTCATGGCCATGTCCTACTATCCGAAGGAAGGCAACCCGCTTTGGGAACAGTATTCCACGCGTGCGGTGGCACAAACGCTGATCACTTATTCCAAATTCACCATCGACTATCCCTACCACAAAGCCATTTCTGTACACACGGACCGCATCGGAATGGAGTATCCGATGATCTGCTTCAACGGAGGACGGCCCCGGAAGGACGGCAGCTACTCGCCATGGACCAAGCGCGGAATGATCAGCGTGATCATCCACGAGGTGGGCCATAATTTCTTTCCAATGATCATCAATTCGGACGAGCGGCAATGGACCTGGATGGACGAAGGACTGAACAGTTTCGTGCAGTTTCTCACAGAACAGGAATGGGACCGGAATTATCCCTCACGCCGGGGCCCTGCCGAAAACATCGTGGACTATATGCAGGGCGACAAGATGAAGATGGTTCCGATCATGACCAACAGCGAGAGCCTGTTGCAATTTGGAAACAACGCCTACGGAAAACCGGCAACTGCACTCAACATCCTTCGCGAGACGGTGATGGGCAGAGAGCTCTTTGATGCTGCCTTCAAGTACTACTGCGAGCGCTGGGCGTTCAAGCACCCCACTCCGGCCGATTTCTTCCGCACCATGGAAGATGCGAGCGCCGTCGATCTGGATTGGTTCTGGAGGGGTTGGTTCTACACGGTGGACCATGTGGATCTGGAACTTTCAGATGTTTCGGTCTACGACACCCTGGGAAGCGATCCGCTCGCGATCGTGGCCGACGCCTGGTCGATGATCGACTCTGGCGATACGCGAAACATCAGCTCTAGGAGGAACGATACGGCCATTGCCGTCACCTGGGTAGAACGGGACAAGGTGGCCAGAGATGCCTACACCGGACCGCTGCGGATTCAGCAATTTCCTGCTGCCAAAAGGATGGGCGGTTCTGAAAATGACCCCTGGTTCTACCTTCAGTTGAAGGTCAAAA
>RFXV01000175.1 GCA_009921445.1 Flavobacteriia bacterium | reverse complement strand
AACTACCGCACGAAGATGATGCTTGGAGGGACAGGATCCTTAACGTCCCGATCACCAAGCCCAATCAGAGTATTGGGATCGACGGCCAGAACATTGCACCTGCTCTGAATCATGCAACCCTGAGGGTAGACATGGGGACGCCCATTAATGTTGATTAGCAAACCCTTGTGACCGGGCACTACGTAAGGCTGCGAGTCCGGGATGCGGGCCAGTGGGAGGGGCCGGGGGGCATCTGCAAAGCGCCACTGCTGGTTCTCGCCGCCATGCGACCGCCAAAGCACAATCGGCTGGGTCTGCCCACTCCACCTGGACCAGACCTGACCCCCCCATCCCCCCGAGAGATCCATCACGAAACCAGTATTGTGGCCGATGGCATCCATGGACCACCACCCAAAGTTCTGCCGGGCATTCCCTGCAGCTGACATGTCGCACTGCCTGAGGCGGATCTCGGCCCCCTGCTGGCGTCCTTCGCTCGAAGCGCAAAGGCCGGTGCCGCTAACACGCAGGCGCGTATTGGGGGAGTTCACAAATTCGAACTGCTGGTTCGTGCCACCGTGGCAAGGGTACCCTAGCAGTCGCGCTCCTTCGCGCACCCCACCTTCAGCGTCAATGCAAACGCCACCGAGCCGGCTCACTATCGAATGAGCCTGTGCCGGCGGTGCAGCAGCGACGCTCATGCTTGAGACAAGCAATCCAAGAGCAAACACCTTGAAACATCTCATGACGTGATCTCCTTGTTCACCACAAAAGCGCCAATTGTGTGCCATTTCTTTCTTTGCCAAAGCCGTTTCTACTGCACCCCTTCCGAACTTCATCAGGGCCAGCGTCACGTGTGCCGCATGAACAGGCTGGACACATGATCACACTGATCAAGATATTCATCAGTTCCCCCGCATGGCGTTCACTTACCCCCACCGCTCGTGTGCTCTATGTGGAGTTGAAGCGGCGCTACAATGGTAGCAACAATGGAGACATAACTCTGAGCCACCGTGAAGCAGCGAAATCGCTGAATTTACACAGGAATACGGTCGGAAAGCATTACAAAGAGCTTCAAGTAGCAGGCTTTATCGAGGAGACGGAAGGCTACTGTCTAGGCCCATCTGGAGTGGGGGAGACGTCAAAGTGGTTGCTGACTGAAGTGCCAAGCGAGGACAAGAAGCCAGCAAAGAAGACCTTCACGAGACAACAAGAAAATCAGAAACCCCGCACAAAATCAGTGCAGGGCCGTCACATAAATCGTGACGGCTAGCCATGATCGCCCCCTTGAAGTCCCGATAGCGTCACAGAAACAGTGCCGGATATGAGGTTTTCTGGCGTTACCGCGTCACAGGAAACAGGACAATTTAAGATATACCATGGGGAGTGGGACTGGAACGAAGCTGAATGCACATTGTCGTGGATCGAACAGACTGCCACTTCATGCACAATCGAAATTTTAACCTATGGGGACTTCTTGGGCCTCCACTGCCGAACTAGGGGGGTGGGGGAAAAACTGACGCCCCTCTGATGTAATAGATGCCGCTCTCACATTTTTCCTGAAAAAGGCTCCGGGTCGGTGTCAGCCTATGAAGCCAGAATGGAAGATAGGCCCTGTTGAGGCAGGAATGGGCGGTTGCGAGCAATGAAATGGCCGCGTCCTTGTTTTGAGAGAACGTTGCCGTCCGCATAGACCACCTCTCCGCGTGAAATAGTCACTGACGGCCAGCCTCGCAGGACTAGACCCTCGTAGGGTGTGTAGTCGGTGGCGTGGTGCAGGAGTTCATTTTGCAGTAATACTTCGCGCTCTGAATCCCAGATCACGAGATCAGCATCCGAGCCGACGGCGATTGCCCCCTTCTGCGGGTATAGACCAAACAATTTTGCTGGTCCGGTCGCCGTTAACTCAGCGAACTTTTGCAGCGACATCCGACCTCCATTGACTCCGGCCGAGAACATCAGAGGCAGCCTGGTTTCAATCCCCGGTATTCCATTTGGGATTCGGTTGAAGGGCGTATCAGGTCCTTCGCTGATCTTATCGACATAGTTCCAGGGCGAATGATCCGAGGTAAGGATGTCCAAAGTCCCATCCAGGACACCTCGCCAAATCTCTGGTTGGTTGGATTTGTCACGCGGCGGAGGAGTGCAAACGCACTTGGCGCCAGACAGATCATGAGTGTCGATGTCCTCTGCGGAGAGGAACAGGTATTGAGGACAGGTTTCAGCATAGATTGGCAAGCCGCGGGCCTTGGCACGCCGGATTTCCTCCACAGCCCCGGCGGCAGCAACGTGACTTATCAAGATGGGCGTCTCAATCAATTCGGATAGACTGATTGCGCGATGCGTTGCTTCCCGATCGCCGATCGAGGAATGAGCCTTCTCGTGGTATCGTAGCTGTGTCTTGCGTGACTCAACGAATTTCTCAGTCAGCCAGCGGATGCAGGCATCGTTTTCGGCGTGGACCATGACCATTGCGCCTTGCGATCGAGCGAGGTCCAATACATTGAGAACTTCATAGTCATCAAGCTTAAGCCCCTCATAGGTAAGGTAAATCTTGAGTGAGGTGCAGCCTGCCGCAATCAACGCAGGGACTTCGTCACGCAAAACTTGAGGTGAAGGATCACCGACGATTAGGTGGATTCCGTAGTCGATGTGCGCTTTTGGGCGCGCCCTTTCATGATAGTCCTCCACGATGGCGCGTAGCGACTGTCCGCGCATCTGCATCGCGAATGGAACCACTGTTGTTGTTCCACCGCAGAGCGCCGAAAGCGTCCCTGTGTTGAAGTCATCGGCGGTGGACTTGCCCTCCCAAGGCTGCTGGTCCATGTGGCAATGAGTGTCCACGCCGCCTGGCAAGACTATCAGGCCCTTTGCCGAAACCTCGTGGGCTCCTGATGCTAGGTGAGGGCCAATAGCCGCAATGCGACCGTCTACTATGCCAATATCCAAGGTAGACGTAGCTTCAGGCAGGACCACGCGTCCGCCGCGGATCACCATCTCAAAGGCAGGGTGCGCCGACATTAGAGTGTTCCGTCATAAATTGTGGACTTTGGAGGTTTAGGAAAACTAGCAGCCCTTTTTTGCAAAAGATACGGCCCTCACATTTTTCCT
>RFXV01000174.1 GCA_009921445.1 Flavobacteriia bacterium | reverse complement strand
GTGCGCCGCTCCAACTCCTCTTTGAGTTCGGCCTCCCTTCCCTTGCGAACCAGCTCAATGTCTTCAAAGAGGATCAGCTTCTGGGTTTCACTGCGTACCTGCCAGCCGAATTCAAGGAAATAGGTAAGCCCGAAGATGAAGCTGTTCACGATCCCCAGTTCGATCATGGAGATCTTCTTGGATGCCAATGCATTCACCACACTCAAGCCGATGACCAGGAAGAGATAGGTCATCTCCCGAATATCGATCTGACTGGTGCGGTAACGGATGATGCTGAAAATGGCAAAAAGACCCAGCCCCATGCCCGTATCGATGTCCAGCTTTTTCAGGGAAAAGCAAATGAAAAAGACGATCGAACCCAAAAGGTAGTAGGTGAACAGATAATCCTTCCGTCTGGACACCCGATAGTAGGTGAAGCGAATGATGAGCGTGAGGAAGAAGAAATTGATGCCCAGCCGCAGCAGCATCTTATACACGTCCTCGTCGAACCAGTTGATGTTCATGCGTGATTGATCTTAGCGATTTTCAAAAGCTTTTTCTTGAACCTGTTGTGTTTCAGCTTCTCTTGTCTGTGGGTCTTGATCAGCCCGATGCAGTATTTGCTGATGTTGAACGGGCGTATCTGCTGTCTGCGCAGGGCCTTGTAGACCGGGGTCTTTCGTGAAGCTATGGCCTGCTTGAGTTCCAGGATGACCAGATCTCCGAGTTGCTCATCCACCCCGTCGTGGCTGAATTCGATATTGAGGTCCAAAGTCACTCTTTCTGCTTGATGCTTGGAGACCAATGTAATGCGTTGGTACCGATTCAACAGCTTTTGCTTCCACCCCGAGGGGTCGATCTCTGCGCGCTGCAGAAAACCTACTTCCGTATGCCCGAGCTGCGCCTCATCGGTCTCAAGCCGCATGCGGCGTTTGTCTGTCCGTCCGTTGTCCTTTCGTTTGAGCTCAAAGAAATTCAGGTCGGAGTCCACGTATTTCCGAAAGCGCAGCTTGTACCTCTTCTTCCGCCTGCGGTGGTGTTCGTGATAGCAGTGCAGCTCTTCCGTATCCAAATAAGCAGTCTGATAGGACGATATGCGCATCCCCGAGACCTCCAAGACGGAATAATCGGCATGGAGCTGCTCAAGAAGTTCGGGCAACTGGCGAACGGACAAGATGAATTTGGTTTCCACCCGATCCATCAAGGCCGAAGCTCCCAGTTCTTCCAGAGAGATCGGATCAAATGCCGACAGGCAGGCACGGATATCCTCAGATTCTTTCATCTGCTCTGGGCCATTTGATCAGAGATGCTGCTTACACTCACAGGCTTAATTTATTCCTTAATGAAGGTCCTTGTGCCGGCAGCTGATCTCAAATGATAGATCCCGGCGGGCAGATGAGATACATCCAAAACTTTTTCCTGAGTACTCAGCACCTGCTGGCCTAACGAGTTGTAGCAATGCTTTTCCCCCTCAACCTCAAGGTGCAAATAGTGGCTGGTCGGGTTGGGATATAGTTGGAGATCCGCTGTTGGGTGATCTTCCGAGCCGTTGCCGATGGGAAATTCGATCTTGGATAAACCTGTCGAAGTGGCCACCCAGACTTTGTTCAGCCCTTCTGTATCCAGGCCACGTACATTGTGCCCGGCCAATCCGTTAGAAACGTCGAAACTCACCCAAAACGAACCATCCCAGAACGCCACTCCGCCAACACCCAGATAGCCCACATAGATGGTGGTCCAAACACGGCCCAGACCGTCTACAGCCAAGTCGACCACTGGATTGAGGGTATCCGGCGGTGGAAGCACGTGCATGATCGTGTAGTTGGTTACTGCATTCGACGCATGCAATACGGTCATACCGCTCGATGTGCCGATCCATTTATCGTCGTTCACGCACTGGATCGTTGTGCTCGAGTTGCTCAACAGGCCTGCAGAAGCCGAAGTGTAGGCTTGAAATGTGGTATCGTTGTAGTGCACCACGCCATCCAAAGGGGAGGCGAACCACTTGTCGCCCTTGCTGTCAAAAGAAGTGGCCACAACTCCACTGACGGGGAGGTCCGGGCTGCCATAGGTTCGCCATGAGGTTCCGTCAAAAACACTGACGCCGGCCGAAAATGAAGCGTGAGCGAACCAGATCTCGCCATCGGGAGCCACGGCGATATCGGCGATCCTGTTCAGGGCCAATCCGTCTGCCGTTGTGTAGGTCGTCCAGCTGCTGCCATCGAATCGGGATACGCCAAAATCCGTCCCTACCCAGACCGATCCGTTGACTGCTGCAATCGCCTTGACATTGTTATCGACCAGGCCATCCGCTGTGGTGAATCCCACCCAACTGTTTCCATCGTATTTGTTCAAACCGTTGTTGGTGCCCACCCAGACATGGTTGTAGGAGGCGTCGACCTCCACACAGTTGATGGCATCGCTCAACAGCCCATCCGCCGTACTGTAATTGGTGATGGTCAAGACCTGCGCCTGAATAACAAGCGAGGCCAAAAAGCATGCAGTAGATAGTATCTTTTTCATGATCATTGGATCTTAATTACTTTGACTGTTCCCTTGGTCCTTATCGACTGAATGATGTAGAGCCCAGGGCTCCATTCGGCGGTTTCGATCCGATCGATCCCCTGCGCGCGAAGAACCTCGCGCCCGAGTATGCTCCAAACCACCACGTCATCGGTCTCGCCCAAAAAGATGTGATCTGAAAATGGATTCGGGTAGACCGGATACATATTTCCAGGCCATTTTGGGGGTGCGCTTTCGTCATTGCTCTTCCTAAAGGTAGGCGTACGGGGTGCAAAGGAACCCGTTCCATTGGGAAAGCGGGCAAAAGACACATCTTCCGCCAAAGGTCCGAGGGTCACCGAATCGAGAACGAGCTCGTTGGAATTCAACAGGTAAAGCGAAGTGCCTGCCTTGGACAATTTGAAAGAAGCGTGCGCTACGCCCTGCTGGGTGTCGTCATCTGCCCAAATGATCAAATAGCTTTCGGGCGGAATGCTGTACGCGGGCAAAGGCCAGTACGCGGCAGGGTCGAGCGTGTCGCTCAGAAAAAGACCCGCAGTCGAAAGGGGAAAGCTCGTCGGATTGTAGAGCTCGATCCAGTCCTCGTA
>RFXV01000173.1 GCA_009921445.1 Flavobacteriia bacterium | reverse complement strand
CACGTATTGAAAAAGGGCGGGGAGGTCCCATTCGCGCAGATGTACTGAAATTTCCTGACCGCTGCTGGGTATGTCCTGGGGTTGAGTGATGGAAAAATGCAGATGATTGGATTCCCTGTGGGCCACGACCTGGCTGAATTTGGACCTGCCTCTGGATCCACTGACTGTCATTGGTGCCTGATCGTTGTCAGCATAGGCGCGATAGGCCACATCTTCTCTGGAGATGACCACCTCTTCGAGTTGGCTGGATTCCGCTTCCATGGGAAGGGATAGATAGAGCTGATCGGCCGTCATTGGCACAGACTTCTTGTTGTACCCGATGTAGTCAATTTCCAAACGGGCGATCCCCGAACGGGCCTTCAATTCAAAGCTTCCATCTTCGGCTGTGATCGCACTGCCCGAAAAGCCGCCACGCGCATCGTAGGCAATGAGTGTGGCAAAGGGCAGGGCTTCCCGTGTTTGGCTGTCGAATACGATGCCCTGAACCTGGTAGGCCGATACGGAAGGAAGGAGGCTGGGGCCACCGATCGGTTGGGGACGGTAGGGTTTGCCAAAATTCAGTCTGAAGATCTCGAAATCGGGCGGCATATTTCCTCTGGAGGGATCGGCCGTTGTGAGCTTCAGATCCACTTGTTTCCAATCCGTTCCGGTCTGCTGTTTCACCTTTCCCTTGGCCACCAAATGCAGGGCTTGGTCCAAAGATGTGCAGCTGAGTTCATAGGATGGCCTCCATCCGGCATTGCCTTCGAGGTAGGAGATGGAGATCTCGTAGTTGGCCGTTTTTGGCGCATCGATCTGCACACGTACGATCTGCTCGCTCTTGCTCCGCTTTGAGCGCAGGAGCTGGATCCGGCCGTTGATCCGATTGACGAGGATCGCCTGCTGTTCGACGATTGCCTGCTGATCGGTCATCTCCTGGCGCAAACGCCGAAGATTCTGTCCCAGATAATCCATATTGGCTTTGAATGCCGCAGCCTGCAACCCGTTCTGTTCTCCTTTGAAGGAGGTGTTGTTCAGCAGGACCGATTCCTCCCTTTTCAGGATGTCCCATTCCGACCTCATTTTCTTGTGGGCACGAACAGCTTTCTTGTAGGCGGCCTCCAATTTTATAGAGCGAAGCTTGATCGAGTCGTGTTCCAGACTGCGCTGTTCCGGTCGGATATCGAGTACTTGAAATTCAGGGGTTGCCTTCACCTTGATGGATTCCAGGTCAATGCCCTGGGGCAATCCAGTGAAATTGAGTGTTGCATTCCCTTTTTGGATCTCCATACGGACACCGCGTTCGATGAAGGCTTCAGAGCGATAGACCGTGGCTGCCTTGATCTCAGTGGAGAGGTCCTGCGCAGATGCACCGAAGTGCAGCGCAGCTGTGAGCAAGACGAAAACAGGATATTTCATAGCTGTTCATTTACACCCCAACGAGCAAGATCAAAGTTCCTTGTCCTTCAGGCGCTGTGCAAGTTCAATAAAAGCGGGAACGGAGAGTTGCTCTGCCCGCAACCCGGCTATGTCCATTTGCTGGAGCTGTTCATCGATCTGAAGTGTTTTCAGCGCATTTTTCAGGGTTTTTCGCCTTTGGTTGAAAGCAAGCTTGACCACTTGTTTCAGCTCTTTTCGAGGAATGTACTCTGTCTCTTCATTTTTCTTTTTCAGCGCGTGGATCACTCCAGAGGTCACCTTTGGCGGCGGGACGAAGGCAGTGGGCGGCACATCGAAGAGGTAGGTGACATGGTAGAAGGCCTGGGTCAGTACCGAAAGGATGCCGTATTCTTTGTTTCCGTGAGGAGCAGCGATCCTTCTGGCCACTTCTCTTTGGAACATGCCACAGATCTCATCGACGCGCTCCATATGTTCCAAGGCATGAAAGACGATCTGTGAGCTGATGTTGTAAGGGAAGTTGCCGCAGAGGCTGAAGGTGGCGCCCTCGAACACGGTCTGAAGATCGAGCGACAGGTAATCCTCTTCAATGATGGCCGATCGAAGTTGGGGCAGCGCAGAGTGCAGGTATACGACCGATTCCCTATCGATCTCAACGACCATTAATTCGCCTTCTAACAGAAAGTGGGTAAGAGCGCCGGTTCCGGGACCTACTTCCAGAATGCGTTTGTTCTTGATGGGCTGCAGTGCATCCGCGATGCGCTTGCAATAAGTGGTTTCTTTCAGGAAGTGCTGACCGAGGTGCTTTTTTGCCCGTACATCCCTTCTGTCCATGTTCAGCTTTCGATAAGCCCGGCTCTTTTCAGCAGCGCTTCAGGCTTGGCATCTCTCCCGCGAAAATTTCGGTACAAGGTTTCAGGATCCACCTGTCCTCCGCTGGAAAGCAGTTTTCTGAATGCACTGGCCGTTGCCGGATCGAAAAGTCCTTTTTCACGGAACAGCTCAAAGGCATCTGCATCCAGTACTTCGGCCCATTTGTAGCTGTAGTACCCGGCTGAGTATCCTCCCTGGAAAATATGGCTGAAGGCCGTGGACATGGAAGTGTTCTGGGGTCGCTCGAGCAACTGGGTTCCCTGCAGGGCCTGCTGCTCGAATTGTTCAAGTGACCCATAATCCACGAGTTCATGATGCCAGGCCATATCCAGAAAGCCAAATCCAAGCTGCCTGAAGGTTTGCAATCCTTCCATGTAATTGGCTGCCTTTCGGATGCGGTCGATCTCTTCTTCGGGAATGTCCTCATGGTGCTCGTAGTGCCGCGCAAACAGCTTCAGACATTCGCTTTCATAGCACCAGTTTTCCATGATCTGACTGGGCAGTTCCACGAAATCCCAGTCCACATGGGTTCCGTTCAGCGAGGCGTAGCTGCCTTCTGCGAGCATTCCGTGCAGGGCGTGGCCAAATTCGTGGAACAGAGTGGTCACCTCGCGAAAGTCCAGCAGTGCAGGACGCTTGGAGGAGGGAGGTGTGAAGTTGCACACTATGGAGATCTGGGGACGCTGCTCTTTCCCTTCGACGATATGCTGTTCCCTGAAGGAGGTCATCCACGCACCGGCTCTTTTCCCCTTTCGAGGATAGAAATCGGTGTAAAGAAGCGACAGATGGCGGCCAGAGTCATCCAATACCTCGTACACTTCTACGTCTTTATGATATACCGGAACCGACGCATTCTTTTT
>RFXV01000172.1 GCA_009921445.1 Flavobacteriia bacterium | reverse complement strand
TAGGGAATTTCCTTTCCCGTTCGTGCCTCAGCGAGTATGTTTTGCAGGTCTCGCTCTTCGATCGATCCAGATACACCTCGAAAAAAGACGCGATTTCTGTCACAGAGATCTGTTCCGAGCTTTTCGCCTAACTTCCTTATGAAACTGACGCTGTCGTCAATGCTGCATCCTGTGGCGGCTTGTTGGCGTTCATCCACCCAGAGAATGAGAAAGCGGTCTTCCAGGATATGAAATCCTGCATCCAGCCTTTGGCCATGGGCAGCCCATCCGCTGATAAATGCACCGATCTCTTCTTCAAGGACGTTTCGCATCGTTCCGCTGAGCTGCTGTGGCAAGCCATAGGTCCAAATGCGCGCCTCTTCAGGGATCTGCAGGCTTTCGTAAGTAGCATTCACGATCGGGTGCTTTCATTCAGCAGTTCGCTCACATCGTAGACCTTGACCCGCGCTTCTTCTTCCTTGTTCTTCACGCCATCGGTCATCATCGTCGTGCAAAAGGGGCAGCCAACGGCAACGATCTCAGCACCTGTGTCCAGCGCTTCCTCTGTACGTTCGATGTTGACTTCTTTGTTGCCCTTTTCTGCTTCTTTGAACATTTGGGCACCTCCTGCTCCACAGCAGAATCCACGATTCTTGCAACGCTTCATTTCGACCAGATCGGCTTCCAGATCGCGGAGCACCGAACGCGGCGCTTCAAACTCATCGTTTGCACGGCCCAGGTAACAGGGGTCATGAAAGGTCACTTTTCTTCCCTTGAAGGCACCGCCCTCCACTTTCAGCTTTCCTTCATCCAGCAGCTTCTGAAGGAATTGTGTGTGGTGCAGGACTTCGTAATTCCCGCCAAGTTCTGGGTATTCGTTCTTCAGGGTATTGAAGCAATGCGGACAGGTGGTGACGACCCGTTTGACCTCATAGGCATTGAGGGTTTGGATATTCATAGCTGCCTGCATCTGAAACAGGAACTCATTCCCCGCTCTTTTGGCCGGATCCCCGGTGCAACTTTCTTCCTGTCCCAGTACGGCAAACGACACGCCTGCCTTTTGGAGCAGTTCAGCAAAGGAGCGGGTGATCTTCTTGGCCCGGTCGTCAAAACTTCCCGCACAACCTACCCAGAATAGGACATCGGGCTTTTCGGATCGGGCAGCCATATCGGCCATGGTTTGAATGGCTTCCATTGTTCAGGGGTTTACAAGTTGGTAGAGGCGTGCATTGCCTGTCTTGAATGCGATGAGTGCACCTGTAGTATCGCATACAGCTTCAAAATCAGACAATGGGCTGCTCAGTAGGAAATGACGGTCGAGCGTCAATCCATTCCAATCTGTACTGTCGGTAACAAACTGGCTTTTGCTTCCATCGGTCCAGACGGTGTCCTTGAGCTGTGGGAAGATCTGAATGTAGCTGCTCAGCAGATCGTTACTTCCCAATTTTTCCATGAACCGTATGCGGACCAGGTCCGTTCGACCGCCAAATATGTCTGCTCCGGAGGAGAGGGGATAGGCCACGGCTTGGAAATAGAGTGAGTCGAAGAAATAGCGCGTATCGATGGTGTAGTGTTGAGCGGCTCCAATGCGCTCGAGGCGTTCCCCTTCGGCCAGGGAGGTGATGGTGTCATTGAACTGATCGTACCAGGTCTGAACGGCACCCATATTTTGAGCAAAATTGATCGCATCCGCTCCAAGCGGAGTGAAATACAGGTCACTTTCCTTCGCACAGGAAAGGAGGATCCCGGTCAAGGTCAACGCCTTTATCCATGCCTGGAGTCTCAATCCTGCGCCCAATTGAGCCGGTCTGCCTGTGCAAATTGCCAGGGGGCGCCGTTGTTCTCCACATTGGTCATCATCAGATTCAGTTCCTGGGGAGCTGCCGATTCTTCCATGACCAGATACCGACGCATCTCCAGAATGATCGAAAGAGGATCGATGGCCACGGGACAGGCCTCCACGCAAGCGTTGCAGGACGTACATGCCCAAAGTTCCTCTCGGCTGATCCGGTCATCCAACAGACTCAGGCCGTCGTCCTCGAAATCACCATTCTTGTCGATGTTCTTCCCCACTTCATCCAGTCGGTCTCGAACATCCATCATGATCTTTCGTGGCGATAATTTTTTGCCGGTTTCGTGCGCTGGACATACCGAGGTGCATCTTCCGCATTCGGTACAGGTGTAGGCATTCATCAATTGCACTCGGTGCAGGTCGAACACATCCTTGGCACCGAAGCGTTCAGGTTCGGCTGCGCCCTCGGCCGGTGCAGCAAAAGGATCGGCATTCGGATCCATCATCTTCTCTACTTCCTCTTTTACCGACGCCATATTGCCCATCGATCCTTTGGAGTCAAGTTTGGAATACCATACGTTGGGAAAGGAGAGGATGATATGGAAATGCTTGGAAAAAGGCAGGTAGTTCAGGAACGCCAGGATCCCGATCAGATGCAGCCACCAAAATCCCCGCTCCGCTATGTGCAGAGCATCCTGCGACCAACCCTTGAATACGAATCCCAAATATTGGCTGATCACAAAAGGTCCTGCCGGACTTCCTTCCATTTGCGACTCAGCGGCGTTCATCATCAGCAGAGCACCCATCAGAACCAGCTCAACATAGAGTATCAGTTGTGCATCCTTGGTGGGCCATCCCTTCATTTCCGCTGTGTGGAAACGCTTGATACGCTGTACATTCCTGCGCCACAGGAACACCAGACAGGCCAGGATGACTCCAACCGAAAGCAGCTCAAAGAAATCGATGGCCGCCGTATACAATCCGCCCAACGGACCGGAGAAGATACGATGGGTGCCCAGCAGTCCGTCAATGAAGATCTCCAGTACTTCGATGTTGATCAGGAGAAATCCTGCGTAGATCAGAATGTGAAAGAAGCCGGCCACCGGACGAGCGACCATTTTTGATTGCCCTAGAGCCACCCGGCCCATGATCTTCCAGCGTTCCGATGCCCGATCGCTGCGATCCACATCCCGACCGAGTTGTATGTTCCTGCGGATGCGTCCAGCGTTCTTTTGAAAGAAAAAAACGGCTGTGCCAAGGGCGAGGACAAAACAGGCGATCTCGATCATATTAATGGTCTCCATGTCTGCGGATCACTGAGTTGTTTTGGAATTCTCCTTGTCTTCCTTCTCCTGTTCCCGTTCCATTTGTTTTTGCTT